>QNFO01000140.1 GCA_003646355.1 Gammaproteobacteria bacterium | reverse complement strand
CCAGCGCGATGGCGTCTCGCTTGATGTCGGGTTTTACTACATGGCTAATGCCGCCGGACGTTTGGCTGGCACGCTACTCTCGGGTTTAATTTATCAGTGGCAGGGACTGGAGGCTTGTATGCTCGCGTCGTCGGCATTTATCGCCCTAGCCTGTTTACTCTCGACGGGACTCGTCAAACACCAGCCTCAAGCCATCACTGAGCAGAGCCTGGCCGTATAAAAAAGCCACTACGCAATTACGGCATCAACGGCAAAGCTTTATTCGACCAAACCCTTCAACAACACACCGGCACCGTAGGCCAGCACTGCAGCAATACCGCCAATGCCAACAGTTTCAACCGCGCCAATAATCCGGGATTGGTTGACGAAGCGGGCTTTTACCGCGCCCACCCAGAAGAACGCCGCCGCCGTTAGGGCCGAGCTCCAGAAGAATGTACTCGCCACGGAACCGGGACTTATCCAGTTAAGAAGGTAAGGCAGTAATGGGATTAGTCCGACCAGAGAAAAGGCAACAAAGGTTGCTAAGCCTGCTTTACCCGGATGGTGATCTTGCAGTGTCATGCCATGCTCTTCCAGCAGCATGGTATCAATCCAGCGCTCGTGGTCAGCCGTAATCACCTCGACAACCTGGTCGAGCAACTCACCCTCAAAACCTTTCAGCGCATAAATTTGCCGTACTTCTTCACGCTCGCCTTCGGGCCATTTATGAATTTCGTCCTGCTCTCGCTTGCGGGTCTCCGCACGAAATTGATTTTCAGCACGAGTACCCAGGTAATTACTAATGGCCATGCTAAAACCGTCGGCCAACAGGTTGGCGAAGCCCAGAATAATAATCACCCCGGCTGACATTCCCGCACCGGCAACACCCGCGACAACGGCAAAGGTCGTTACCGCACCATCGACAGCGCCGTAGACAAAGTCTTTGAGATAAACGGAGCTGGGGCCATCCTGTAAGCGACTCGCGATCTTCTCAGGTGTATGAATAGCCTGATAGGTCGCTTTATCTTCGTGTTTGATTTGACTCATATAAAACAGGTCTCTCTAACTTTATTGACTGACTTGAACGTATCCTGAGATCAAAGTGACCTGCAAAGTCATCGAGAAAACAGGCACTACACATTTTAACCCAAAGCACTCTTTCATCTACCTTAAGCGCTGCTGCCACTTGCCGCCATCTTCAAGCTCACAGGCTTCTTCCGTATCGAAACGGACTTGCCGTGCTGTATCTTTAATAGAGATATCGACAGTACTTAATTTTTCTCTGATTAAACTGCGTAAAAAATCGTCCTGTTTAGTGAGCAATGCATTCGCTAGATCAGTATTAGTATCAAAGATACAAACCACCGACAGGGAGTCGGGAAAGCAGCTGTAATTAACAAGGTGGGTGAGCCACTGAAAGCCGGCCACTTCATTGTGGGCAATATCACAGGCCTCAGTTAGCACCTCTATAATTACCTTTTCATACTTCTTATCGGTTTTTTTCATTGCGCATTTATCTTAAGAAAAGAGGCCGTTTTTGTTAATTACTAACGACGTATTTGAGTATTTCTACCACTTGCTCTGGCGTTGTCGCCCATGCCATTGCCGAGGCATCGACCTCTTTGAGGGGATGAATCACAGCCTCATCATGCAAGGTAATATAGGGCGTACCCAGTGCCGCGCAATAGCCTGCATCAAAGGCCGCATTCCACTGCTTATACTTATCGCCGAAACGCACAATAGCCAAGTCACAGTTTTCAATCAGGCTCTTCGTTCTTATGGCATTCACTTTCGCCGACTTGTGGTCACGCCAAAAGCCGCTCGCCTCTGCACCCAGCACATCACCGGCACTGTCGCTGGCCTCGTGATCGGTTACGGCGGAGGTGAATTCGACAGGCAAATTATGGGCCTCACAACCTTGTTTTAATTGTTGGCGCCAGTCGCTATGTATTTCGCCAGAGAGATAGATAGTCCAGATCATGTGTTTTCCTTCGTAACTTGGCAGATAGGAATGATTACCTGCACTTGTTCATTTAAAGACGACTTATTAAGTAGTCAGGCATCAGATCAAGGCAAACGACTATTAATTTCCAACTCCAGGGGCTCCACCATTTGCTCAGCACTTAATGGCCCCAAGCGTCCTTCCAAATCACCACTGCTCGACTGCCGATTACCCGACATGGCAATACGCGCCACGACCTCGATCTGACTAATGCTACTGGGCAAACGCTCGGGAGATAGCGCCATAGTGTCGTTAAATTTAATCGTTATTGGTAAGTCGGCTACTTGCACACGCCGTGCAACGAGGGGCATGGGCATGCCCTGCCACTCGCGCAAATAGATAAATACAGTGGCATCCGCTGGGGCCGCTATGGGCGCCGGTAATGAAACCTTGAGAGTCATCGACCAGTCGCTTACGGCTTCACCCAACAAGGATTTGGCACGGCTAATACCGGAGCGCAGGGCTTCGGCACTACTCGACATGGGCGGTGTACTTTGCAGGGCCGCTTGCCAATAGGTGCTGGCTGCGCGGTAGTCTTCATGGGCAAAGGCAGCGATGCCCAATAAACCGAGAGCGCTGGCATTTGTTGGGTCGGCTGCTAGTGCTTTTTGGGCATGTGCTTGCATCTCTTCTGTAGGGATATTCCCCGCCAGAGAAAATAAGACTTGTGCCAATTCGGCATGAATATCGGCATCGGCCGGGGCGACTTTTAACGCACTTTTATAGGCTGCTGCTGCCGCATTAAAGTTATTACGTTCCTGCTCCAGTCGCGCTAGCAGTACCCAGTAATAAAGATTGTCGGGGCTTTTATCGGTGCCGACTATTAAGGCGGCGTGGAGTTTATCGGCGATGGCACTTTTTGCATCTTGCCCTGCGGCTTGTTGACTCCGACTTTGTTTAAGCAGGTTGGCGATATCCATATCGGTAGCCGCACCGAGCTGGCCGTAGAGAAACAAGGAGAAAGGCAGTATTGCCAGAGCGGCTCCAATCAGTAACCAGCGGCCGCTGTTGCTATCTGCGGCCTGTGTAGGCCTGTCATTCGTGTCGCTGAGTTTTACATCCTGTAGTAAGCGTCTTTGGGCATCGGCCAGTAATTCTGCGTATTCATTTTCACCGAGTGCGCCGCTATCACGCTGGCCATCGAGAGCGGCTTTTTGCTCGTGAAAAAGACCAATATTCAATTGTTGCTGTTGATCGTCGTTGTATTGACTGGCTGAGCCAGACATATCAGTTTTATTGCGTCCTCGTTTAACAGCGGGCAAAAAACCATAGAGCACAAAGCTCAGCGCCATTATCAATAAGGCGCTTACCACTAACCAGAAACTCACTAGGATTTAGCCCCGCTGGAATTTTCTATTTTATCTTGCGTGTTTTCTGCTTCGCTTAACAAAGCTTGTAATGCCGCCTGCTCTGCCTCACTGAGCGTGGTTTGAGATTCACTAGCACCACGCTTTTGTCGCCGCACAATAAAGACAACAATCAGCAAACCAAGCAGTAGCAATACTGCCGGAGCCAGCCATAGCAAATAGGTACTGGCCTGAACCCTGGGCCGGTAGAGAACAAATTCGCCATAACGGGCCACCAGATAATCACTGATTTCCGCATCACTGGCGCCCTCTTCGAGCAGACGGCGGATCTCGGTGCGCAAGTCGACGGAGATGGGCGAATTCGATTCGGCCAGGTTTTGATTCTGACATTTCGGGCAACGGTATTCAGCCACCAGCTGCTGATAGCGCTCGCTCAACTCGGGGCTTGAGAGCCTATCGACCTCAATCACGGCCCAGGCTGGCAGGCACAATATGCTTAATAGAAAGAGTACGGCTCTTAAAGAAATAAACGGGCTCTGTAATATATAAAAGTAAGAACCCTGTTTTTGATCGGCAATCATTGCGTATTTCCAGACTGAGACTCAGCTAAGGCATCGCGCAGCTCTTGATACTTCGGCTGTAGTGTCATGCGCCAAACCCTGTCGTCAACCACACCAATATGCTTGTAGTGAATCACGCCAAGGTGATCGACCAAATAGGTTTCGGGAGCACCAAAAACACCAAGATCGAGACCCAGTCCACCCGTGGGGTCTGAAATAGTTTGCTCATAGGGGTCGCCGTATTTTGCCAACCACTGCTGAGCAGCTTCGACCTCGTCTTTGTAATTAAGTCCGATAATCCGCACGCCGGTCTCGGCAATATCGAGTAAATAGGGATGTTCAACCCGGCAGGAAACACACCAGGTTGCCCACACATTTAATAGCGATACCTGGCCGAGAAATAGCTTCTCGTCGAGTAGTTCAGCCTGCCCTGTTACTACCAGAGTGGCATCGTCAGCATCTTTTAATTGCCCCAACGCGGGTAATTGAAAAGCGGGTACCGGGCGACTGATTAAAGCGGAGGGCATGGCGTTGGGGTCACGGCCCAGGCCCCAATAGAGCATGGCAGCCAGTACGACAAAAATAATTAATGGAATAAATAATTTAATTCTATCCACGGTTCAGCTTTCCTTTTTAGCAAGCACTAAGGCTGGGCTTGATTCACTCTCTGTTGCAACAGCGGGCTGTTTCACATTCCCCCTTGTTAGATCGACCCGTGTTTTACGGTAACGTTTATCAAAGGCGGCGATCACCCCACCCAGCGCTATCATTAATGCACCCAGCCAAATCCAGCGAATAAACGGCTTGACATAAACTCGCACCGACCAGGCTTCATCACCCAGAGGCTCACCGAGGGCAACGTAAAGATCACGGAACAGACCGCCGTCAATATCAGCTTCGGTCATCATATTGCCGGT
>QNFO01000139.1 GCA_003646355.1 Gammaproteobacteria bacterium | reverse complement strand
TAATTCTAATCGACTTAATCAGAGGTTCTCTAAAAGTTATCTTTCCAGAGGCGAATTTCTCGCATTACCTCAATCGGATCACTTAATTCTTTGCCGCTGTGCTGGCTTGCTGCCAGCGCAAGAGAGGGAAGGTGGCAGCGTAGGAAGGGGTTGGTTTTACGCTCGATACCCAGGGTAGAGGGCACGGTGGGCAGGCCTTGTTGACGCTTTTTGGTATCCCCCGTCGTTTTATCCTGTAGCGCCTGACTTGCGGGTTCTACGGCAGTGGCAAAGGCCAGGTTACTTAGCGTGTATTCATGGGCGCAGTAAATGCGAGTTTCATCGGGCAGTGCCGCCAGTTTTTGTAATGATTGGTACATTTGCTGAGCGGTGCCTTCAAAGATACGACCGCAACCCGCCGTGAACAGCGTGTCACCACAAAATACTAATGGGGTGTCTGCCTCGGGTGAGGCCTTATAGGCGATGTGGTCGAGTGTGTGGCCGGGTATCTCCAGCACTGTGAAAACCGTGTCTGCCAGTGTAATTTCATCCCCCTCATAGAGACGATGGCTTATCTGCGGAATATTATTGGAATCAGGGCCATAGACGGGGACCTCATAGTGGGAGAGAAGGGCTTTGATGCCGCCGGTGTGATCGGGGTGGTGGTGGGTAATGAGTATTCCCGCTAAATCGAGATTGTGCTCTTGTAAGCAGTCGAGCACTGGCTGAGCATCACCGGGGTCGACCACAAAAGCGGCGCGCTGATCAGCCTGATGAAAGAGCCATAAATAGTTGTCCTGAAATGCCGGTATGGTGCGAATAACAAGGGGCATATTAGTTTCTCCAGTGTCTTTTCAGCGCATTTTTAGCCATGATAAGATGCATCGCTTCACAAGTCATTACCGAGAGGCCCCGCTTTGGGCAAAGACCGTTTAAGTCTTCAATATTTGCTCAAACGGAAATACCGGGTGGCGCCTTTGCCTTTGGTTCAAGACGAATTGGCGGCCTGGTTTGATGAGGGTTTTGGCCAAAAACTCTATCAGTGGCAAAAGAAGTGTTGCCAGCGAAGCTTAAGCCACTTATTCGGCTATCGTCTGGCGCAAATCGGTATTTCGCCCCGGCATAGCCTTTTCGAAAATCTGCAGCCAAGCCATAAGTTCATATTGTCGCGCGCCCACGGCGATGCGTCCTGTCAGTGTGAGTTTGATGCTTTACCTCTGCCGTCGGACACTATCGACATTGTTTTATTACATCATGTTCTCGACTTTTCCAGCCACCCACACCGGGCTTTGATTGAAGCTGCCCGGCTCGTAACGGCGGGTGGACATATCGTGATTATTGGTTTTAATCCCTTGAGTTTATTCGGCCTTTATAAATGGCCAGGTGTTGTTTGGCCTGGTAAGGCGATCTGGCGGCATAACAGTTTACGCAAGGGCAGGGTTATTGACTGGCTCCAACTGCTGGGTTTTCAGGTGAGTTATCGCCCTTTGGACTGTGATAAAACAAACGATGATCAGCTGAATCAATGGAAGAGAAAATTAAGTGGTCAGGAGCTTAGTCACGGTGCATTTTATATGATCGTTGCGCAAAAGATGGTGACGCCACTAAGGCCCATTAAGCCTCGATACTGGTCGCCATTAAAGGCAGGCTCACTGGTTGGCTTGAAGCAAGTGCAGGCGGAGAATAGATCTCCCCGCAAAAAGGAAGTGTAAAAATGAAGGCTGTAGAAATATTTACTGATGGCGCTTGTCGGGGCAATCCGGACTCTCAATATGCACGTAAAGGCATTACCGAGTGCTGGCAGGCAAAGGGCTGGGAAACGGCCGACAAACTGGCCGATCTCGGTATTGATGATTTATTGGAGCAAGCATGAGACTCGTTGTACTCGATACTGAAACTACCGGTCTCGAAGTCGCCCTTGACCACAGGATTATTGAAATCGGCTGCGTCGAAATTGTTGATCGCAAACTGACCGGACGTCACTTCCACCGTTATGTTAATCCACAGCGAGAGATTGATGCCGGTGCGATGGAGGTTCACGGTATCAGCAACGAAGATTTGGCCGATAAGCCACTCTTTGCTCAGGTTGTGGCTGAATTTATAGATTTTGTAAAAGGCGCTGAACTGGTTATCCACAATGCCCCTTTTGACGTCGGCTTTCTCAATGCTGAGATGGAAAAGCTCGGTGGTGAATACCAGCCCCTGGAAAGCTACTCAGGCATCATCGACTCTCTGACCATGGCTCGCCAGATGCACCCAGGGCAGCGCAATAGCCTGGATGCACTGTGCAAGCGTTATGGGGTTGATAACTCTCAGCGAGAGCTACACGGCGCTCTGCTTGATGCCGAAATTCTGGCGGATGTTTACCTGCTGATGACAGGAGGGCAGGTTGACCTTGTCCTCGGTAGCGAGGCTGCTGACAGTGATCAGGGGCAAAATGAATCGGTGATTAGACGACTTTCCTCTCAACGAGCACCCCTTAAAGTTATTCGTGCTACTGATAATGAGCTCGTTTTGCATCAAGACAAACTTCAACAAATTAATAAATCCAGTGATCAAAAATGTACTTGGCCCACTTAAGGTATTTGACGATCAAAACAGCCGCTTGTTGCAAGACCTTCCACCTAATATTTATTTTCTAAACTTTATTTAACTTGTTGAAAATAAACTATATTACATGCAATCCCACACAGCTTTAGCTCCTGTTTCCCCCTGGCCAGATGCATGAAGGCTGGTAAGCGCTGCACTTGTTAAAAATGCGACTTGTTAACAGCGCATATTTGCGGGAGTCTGCTATAGTTCAGAAAATAGTCAGATATAAGATTATTTAAGTGCTTTAACATATTGATTTAAGAGGCTTTATACGGCCCTTGCAGAGAAAGAAACGAGTCGCTTATGCAAAATATTAAACCCCAGGTACTGGAGTTCATCGGCAAAGAGTACAAGTCGGTTATTCAGTCTGTTCATGGCTTGGTGCAACGACTGACAGTTGCGCATTTAGAAGAGCTCAATGAGCAACTGATTGAATTACGCGGTGCAGCACAAATTGCTCAACTTGCTGGCATGAGGCGCCTGTTTGTCGAAATGAGCACTGCCGTGGAGGTGGTGATTAGTGGGGATAAAACAATTGATGACCTACAACCCCTGCTTGCTCAGTCCCTGCTATTGGCCGAGGGCTTGATTGATACAATCCTCGAACAGAGCAGTGAAAACCCCTGTATTTTACTCCCTGAAATGACCGCGTTACGCCGTTTTAGAGGTGCGCCACCCCTGTACGTATATCATTTGCTAAGTGACCTCGAGTGGCCGTCTTTCGGCAGTATGACACGAGATGATGTGATGATCGGGCCACAAACTGAAGGTTTGAAGCGCTGGCATCATCTTTATCAGCTCGGCTTGTTGGACATCATTCGCAATAACAACCGCCACAAGGCCTTGTTTAATTTATTCCGCGTTGCAGGTCGCTTGCAGAAAGTGGCTACTTCAGCGCGAGAAAGCGATTATTGGTGGGTATTTGCCGTCACCATTAAAGGCTTTGCTGAAAAGAAATTAAGCCTGCAGCCCGAGCGGATCCGCTTACTTGCCGCTGTAGAAAAACAATTGCGGCTGTTGGCGGCAACAGAACATGCAGAAGGAAGAAACCCCTATCCAGAGGGGTTATGGCGAGCTTTCGTTAGTTTGCTGGCAATGACCGATATGTCCAGTGATCCCCGATCCCGACAGATTGGTGTGCCCGAGTTACAATTTTCTGATTCAGCAATATCATCCGTACGTAACGCGATCACCGGAGAGCTGGATGCCGATAAAAGTATTTTCGAAGCGATGGCTGCTTCGGTGTCGAGCTTGCGTCTTCTGCTCGACAATGGTGACGAATCTGCCTCGTTACTTAATGGTGAAAAACTTGATGAATTGAGCGAGGGTTTTGAGGCCCTGGCCGAAGGCTGTGAGCAGGCGGGATTCCGTGGGCTTGCACGCCAGTACAAACAGTTTTGCTCACGCCTAAAGACGACTGAAGGTGGAGAGCTGCCTCCTGAAATACTGTCAGAATTTACCGATGCCATTTTGCATGTTGAGTGTGCAATGGCAGATTTCTATGGGAAAAACCCTCAAGCTGAGCAGATCAAAGCCTGGGAAGATCAGCCCTTGCTTTCTATTCTGCAAAAAAGCTTGTTAAAAACGGCCCAAGTTGCCGTGGTTAATGAAACGACATCAAGATTGGGCGATATTAAACAGTTGGTCGACAATGTGGCTTCGGGCTACGCTTCGGCCGAAGTTATTCCCGAGCTTGAGCTGGCATTCTCAGAAATTGAAGGCAGTGCCAGCATGCTCAATATGACGCGTTTGGCCAGCCTGGCACAACGCTGTTTGATTCTGGCTAAAGATGTGCTCTTTAGCGACAGCGATGGTGAGGACAGTAAGGCTATTGAGGCCTTTGCCGATACGATTGTTTGCCTTGAGTATTTCCTTGATGGCTGCATGGTGGGTAATGCTGTCGATGAGAGTTCACTCGATGTCGCTAACGAATGTTTGTCATCACTAGGCGCCTAGCCCGGATGCACTGACAATACAGGTCTCATCTGAGGCCTGGCTACGTTGTTTCCCCTAATCATTTCCTTATCGACTTTTTTCTTGCTTCCTGGCAGTGATGGCTGCTGATATCAGTTAGAATTAAGCCTAGTACTTCCATAACAAATTCAAATATATAAAGCCTGCTTATTGAATAATTGTAAGGGGTCGACAGAGGTGTTTCTTTGGAATTTTTAAGTGAATACGGGCTATTTTTAGCCAAATCGATAACC
>QNFO01000138.1 GCA_003646355.1 Gammaproteobacteria bacterium | reverse complement strand
GGTTCGGGCGGCAAGGTATTGAGCTGCTCAGTAATTTTCTTTAACACTAATAAAACCTGCTTCTTTAATTCCCAACTGATGGATGGGCAAGGTTATACTCAGGCAAACGGATTGTCATAAACCATTCAGGATAAGCCAGCACCTTGAAATACTGCAGTAGTTGCGGCGGGGACATCACTCACCGTATTCCCGAAGGGGACGATCGCCACCGCCACATTTGTGACGGCTGTGAAACCATACACTATCAAAACCCCTGCATTATTGCTGGCTGCATCCCCGTCTATGGAAGTCAGGTACTGCTCTGCCGCCGTGCGATTGAACCGGCCTACGGCTACTGGACTTTACCGGCCGGCTTTATGGAAAACGGCGAAACCATGCTCGAAGGTGCCATGCGCGAATGTGTGGAAGAGGCCAACGCCCACCTGCACTCGCTAGAGCTGTACAGCATGATAGACATCCCCCACATCAATCAGGTCTATGTGTTTTATCGCGGCGAGCTGGCCAGGCCCGAGTTTTCACCGGGCATTGAATCCCTCGAAGTCGAACTCTTTGAAGAACACCAAATCCCCTGGCAGGACATCGCCTTCCCCTCGGTAAAGAGGACACTCAAACAATTCTTCAAAGACAGAGAGACCGGCGTATACCCCGTCAGAACAGATGCCATTCGCCGCAAATAAACAAACACACCTTATTGGGACATGACTGGGAAAATCTTCGAGCGGCCTAAGCCGAGCTCATTACGCCAAAACTTTTTAAAATCCACTGTTTTGTCTTATTCGGCACCCTCAAAGGCAGTTAATGCTCTCCTATAGTTCGCGGTTTTTACGTAGAGTCCTCGCTTTAGTAAACTATGCAGTACCCTTAAATAACAACGCATAAAATAAAACGCCACACTCAATAGACTTCACCGACAGGGAACCACTGGGAATGATGCTGACTTTAAAGAGCTTATCAACGAGTCTTCGCCACAGCGCACAAGCGATTATTCTATTCACTTTGTTGAGTCCCGGCGCCAGTGCCGAAACCGCTTCCTATCAAGTTAAACAGCAAACCGTTTTTGATCTGAAGTCCGTTTTTGCCTCGGTGCAATCGATGGACGTCACCCAGGGTAGAGCACGCATCGGCGGCACCCTGGTGGAACTGCTGGTTGATGAGGGCGATATTGTCGAGGCCGGACAGAAACTGGCTCTGGTGCGCGACGCCAAACAGAAATTGCAAATTGCCGCTTACGCTTCAAAATTGCGCTCT
The DNA here is from genome assembly GCA_003646355.1 of Gammaproteobacteria bacterium. The sequence goes on along the minus strand of QNFO01000138.1, from coordinate 3,541 downwards.
CTGAGTGCGCAACTGCAGTTGGCCAAAACCACCTTAAAGCGAGTTTCAACCCTGCAAAAAACCGGCAAAGCCAGCCAGGCAGAGCCCGACAAGGCACAGACCAAGGTCGAGGTTGTCACTGCCGATATCGCCGCACTTAAATTAGAACAGGCCGTGGTGCGTGAAGCCCAGGCCCAGGGCGATGTACTCGCCCCCGCTCGTGGTCGAGTCTTGAGTGTAAAAGTCACTCGGGGCGCGGTAGTAATGCCCGGCGAGGCAATTGCCGATATCGCCGCCGATAATTATATCCTGCGGCTGATGCTGCCCGAGCGCCACGCCCGCTTTATCAAAAAAGATGACAAAGTACTGGTTGCGGAGCGAGGCATGCTCGACATCAATAGCACCGCTAAGGTTCGGCGCCAGGGCACCGTCTCCCAGGTCTACCCTGAACTCGACAACGGTCGCGTCGTCGCCGATGTTCAGGTCGACGGCCTCGGTGATTTCTTTGTTGGCGAGAGAGTCAGGGTTTGGCTTTCCACCGATAAGCGCGCAGCCTTCGTGATACCCGAAAGTTATATCCACCGCCGCTACGGGCTGAGCTTTGTCTATTTAAGCGATGGCAGCGAAATCGTCATCCAACCCGGCACCAAAATCGATGGTGGCATTGAAGTGCTATCAGGCCTGAGAAGCGGCGACACCCTTTTACAAGGCCCCCGCAAAAACGCAACATCGCCAAACCCCGCTCACTCAAATAGCGCGGGAGAGTAGTTGTGTCTACTGGCATTGCTGGACGTATTACCCAGGCTTTTATCCAATCAGCATTAACACCCCTTATGCTGATTGTCTCGCTCATCCTCGGTGGCATGGCACTACTGAGCATGCCTCAAGAAGAAGACCCTCAGATCACCGTGCCCTTCGTCGACATCTTTATTACCACCCCCGGCCTGAAGGCCGAAGATGTGGTCGAGCTGGTCACCAAGCCCTTTGAGGACATCTTAAAGGGCATCGACAATGTCGAGCACGTTTATTCAATGACCCGCGATGACGGTATCGCCCTTACCGTGCGCTTCGATACCGGCTTTGATGATGACGCCGCCGTGGCACGGGTGAATGACGCCATCGACGCCAATCGCTACCGCGTGCCGGCAAACTTGCCACCCCCATTAGTCATTGGCCGCAGCATTGATGACGCCGCCGTGGTGGTACTCACCCTGTCACCCAAGCCCGGCAACAAGGGCCGCTGGAGCGCCGAAACCCTCTACGACTTAACCGAAGAGCTAAAGCACGAAGTCATCAAAGTCGACGATGTCGGTCTGACCTATATTATCGGTGGCCAGCCCAAAGAGCTGCGTATTGAACCCGATCCCGAATTGCTCTCCCTCTACGGCGTCACGCTCACCCAAGTGGTCGAAAAAGTGCGCAATGCCAATGCCTCATTTGCCGCCGGTAATTTGCGCAACGCCAACCAACTAACACCGGTAATTGTTGGCCAAACCCTCCACAGCACCACAGAAATTGGCCTGCTGGTGATCACCACCGCCGATGGTCGGCCAGTGTATTTGCGCGATGTCGCCAAGGTTGTCATCGGCGCAAGTCTTGGTGAACACCGTGTTTCACAACTACTGCCCGTTGGCGACAATGGTAAAAAATACGAACGCCTTCCCGCAGTCACCCTGGCCATTGGCAAGCGCAATGGGGCCAACGGCGTGGCGATTAGCGAAGGTGTTTTAAAGCGCCTTGAACTAGTGCGTGGCAACTTGATACCCGACGATATTAATGTCGAAATCACCCGCGACTACGGTGAAACGGCGGGGCACAAATCCAACGAGATGATGCTCCACCTCATTCTCGCCACAGCCGCTATCGTCATTATCATGGGTGCTTTTTTAGGCTGGCGAGAAGGCATCGTGGTACTGCTCGTCGTCCCTTCGACCATTTTATTAACTTTTTTCACCTGCTGGATGCTCGACGTCACCCTCAACCGACTCACCATGTACGGCATTATTTTCTCCATCGCCATTCTCGCCGACGATGCCATTGTGGTGATCGAAAATGTCTCCCGCCACTGGAAGATGTTCGACGAGCGCAGCTTGTTACAAAAGACCATTGACGGCGTTTCTGAAGTCGGTAATCCCACCATTATCGCCACCTTTACCGTGGTAATGGCCATGCTGCCGATGCTTTTCATTCACGGTTTTATTGCCCCCTTTCTCGAACCCATCCCCATTGCCGCCTGTGCTGCGATGATTTTCTCCCTCTTCCTCGCCTTTACCGTTGTGCCCTGGGCCATGCTGAAACTGCACCCCGATGCTGACAAGGCAAGCGGTGAAAGAAGCGAATCGAGCGCAGAAATGCTCCAGGACGAAAAAGAAGTTCAGGGCGGTATTTTTGGCCAGGCTGTTCGCGCCACACTGGGCGGTCTGCTAAGCACGCCCAAACGTGCCAAGTACACCGTCTTTGCCATCGTCGGCCTCACCTTGCTGACTTTTTTGATTCCCTACAACAAGCTAGTGCTGTTCAAAATCATGCCCTTTGATGACAAACAGGACATTCAAATACAGTTTGACCTACCCGAGGGCTCTACCCTCGAAGCCACTGACCGCCTGCTGGTCGAGGCGGCAAATTTAATTGGCGATATTGAAGAAATTCAAAACATGCAGCTCTATGCCGGTGTCGCCGGGCCCTTCAATTTTTACGGACTGGTACGCCAGGACTACCTGCGCAACTCGCCCGAGCTGGGCGAAATACGCATTCGACTATCGTCGACCTGGGATAGAGATCGCGAAAGCCACCCCATTGCCATGGAGATACGCGAGCGCTTAAAAACCCTTGAGCTACCGGAAAACACCACGGTAGAGCTGGCCGAATCCCCACCCGGGCCGCCGGCACCCTACATTGTGCTGGCCGAGGTCTATGGGCCCGACGCCGAAACCCGACGTGCTAGTACGCACAAAATTCAGCAAGCCATCGATCAGGTTCCCGCATTGGCGGAAACTGACAACTCTCTCGGTAATCCAGCGATGCGTATGCGTATCGCTATCGACCAGGAGAACCTCGACTTTCACCAGGTTGACGAAGGAGCTGTTTACAGTACGCTCGCCGCTCTGTTGCAAGGGGTCGATTTAGGCCACTCGCACCGTGGTGACGGTCGCAACCCCATCCCTATCGTTCTGCGCCAACCGAAAGAATCACTGTTCGCTGGCGAACGTCTACTGTCCACCCCCATCCCCACCATGACGGGTGAAACCCGCGAACTGGGCGATGTGGTCACCATTACCCACGAACCTGCTTCCTACCCCATCTATCGTCGCGATGGTCGCTTTGCCGACCTGGTGATGGCCAGTATTCGCGGTGAACACCGCGATGCACCGATGTATGCCCTGCACGAAGTTGAGCAGATCATCAAAAAAATGGACTGGCCCGAGGGCATGCAGCCAGAAGTGCGCTACTTCGACCAACCGGAAGATGAGAGCAAACCCACCCTGCTGTGGATGGGCGAATGGGATGTCACCAAAGAGACCTTTGTCGAGCTCGGCTCTGCCTTTAACTACGCCATACTCGG
>QNFO01000137.1 GCA_003646355.1 Gammaproteobacteria bacterium | reverse complement strand
GTTATGCAGCCATTAATTGCATTACTTCCGATCTAAACTGACAGCTATCAACGAAAAACGGGTAACGGGTAACGGGTAACGGGTATCAAGTCTGAGCCACTACGAATCAACACCGATGTTAAATCTATGCGAATCACACACCTTACCTGACCAGTATAGCTCAGCCTCAATCACACTTTCGAAAGTGATGCCCACTATATGCACCACCGCAATCAAGGATTCAGACTCCTTGATTCGTCTTGTAATATAAGGTTTCAAAACATTAGTCTAAAAATCCATGTGTTATAAACTTCGCTATAAACCTGGATTAACCGAGCGCCCAGCAAAGCGCTTGGCATCTCGGTACTGCGGCCAAATTTCCAACAAACTGGCCAAATCCTGTGGCCGGCTGCCGTGCAACACAATACCGTCTGCCCCCGCGTCAAAATAAGCTTTCAAACGACCGGCGCAATGTTTGGCGGTACCGATGGCGTTACCCTCGTTAAGCCATTTTTCTGGCCATAAATCCCGCAAGCGGCGCAGTTGCTCGTATTCGCGGGTTACACCTTCGTCGCCCATGCCGCCAGTTTTGGCTTGACCCATGTCGTCGAGAATAGCCTGGCGCACTGGCAACACCTCGCCCAAAGGCCATTGGTTAATTGCGCAAACAGCCTCAAGAATATCGGGCAGAACCGCGTAGGCACTCATTCGCCGCACCACGTAGTCGAGTTGTTTTTCTTCACCGACATCGCTGGCGGTAACCACAATGGGCCAAATTTTTACGCTGCTGGGATCACGTCCGGCGTCCAGTGCGCCGCGTCGAATAATATCAATGGACGCAGCGACGCCCTCGGTGCTCCAAAGTGGTTGTAACAAAACGCCGTCGGCGTGTTGACCCGCCCAGTATAAGGTTTTTGGCCCCATCGCAGCCATAATAATAGGCGGAATCACTTCGAGTTCCATGCCTAGTTTGGCGCCGCTCAAGGTGCCTGCGGGGCCATCATAATCGACGGTTTCGCCGTGCCATAACCGCCTCAAAATATCAAAGTAATCTGCGAACAGGGCAAAATTCATATGGGGAAGACCGAGGCTATCAGCCAGTGAGTTAAATCCGCGACCAACACCCAGGGCAAAGCGATTATCGGATAGGAGCATCATGGTGGAGGCATAAGCTGCTGTTAATACCGGGTTACGGGCAGGCAAGTTAGCGATTAAACCAGCGGCAACTGCCATGTTGGGAGATTTTGCCAGGCTAATACCGGATAACACGCCCAGCTCCTTATTATTAAGCCGCTCAGAAATCCACACCGAACCGAAGCCCAAGCTGTCGCCAGCGGGGATGTCGTCAAAGATTTGCTGTGGTTCTATTGCATGGCCAGGTAGCGCATAAAAACCGAGTTCTGGAAACATTTGCATGGGTCGCTCCTTCTTACTAATTGTTATTGTTGATTTTCCCGTTGGATTAAGCCTCACTGTATTAACGGGACTTACTTAAATCGGGGGGGGGGAGGCACTTTCCGCGAATAAATAAAAACCTTTTTTTCAATAAGGAGCCTACGCCAAACGGGGTTCGCAGTAAACTGTAAGCCCTTAGTGCACGTGGTCTGTTGTGAGTTTCGAATCGCATGAGCTATAATTTTCTTTGGTCTGGAGTCACAGGGTCAAGCCTGTCTATGAAACTATAAGGACAGTCAATATTACGACAACCAAGAGATCAACAATGCCCCCTTTTTCCCCCAATAATCCAGAACGCGATCCCGCTTACGGCTGGGTCATGGTTTTTGTTGTCTTCTTATTGAGCGGTTTGTCGTTCGGTGCCCTTGGCGCCATTTCAGTATTCATGAAGCCACTTATCGCCGAGTTCGGCTGGAGTCGCGGCGAAACCTCTCTTGGCTACACAGCCATTGCCTTTTCCTCTGCACTGTTTGGCATTTTTTGGGGCTTTGTTGCGGATCGCTTCGGTACGCGCTGGTTTGGGGTCGTAGGCGCGCTCATCATGGCGTTTAGCCTCTTCATGTTGAGTCGATTAAGCAATATATCTCAGTTCTACGCCTTCTATTTTCTGTTCGGTGCCTTTGGCAATGCCCTGGTTAGCAGCCCCCTCTTTGCTAATGTAGGTTTCTGGTTTTACCGAAATCCAGGGCTCGCTTTAGGGCTCACTGCCTCCGGTGGCGCCATTGGCCAGGGCATAGTGCCCTTTCTTGCCGGTATGTCGATCAGCGCCTATGGTTGGCGGACAACCTATGTCCTGATGGCAGCAGCCTATCTCGCGATTGCCCTGCCTATTGCCTTGCTGATTCGCGAATCGCCAACTAGAGAGCGGGCAAGAAATACACCCCGGGAGGAAAATAGGCAGTTTCCTCTTTCCGAGAAAGAAGTTCTCATATGGTTGGGCTTCGCAGTTATATTTTGCTGCATATGCATGTCTGTTCCTATAGTACATCTGGTACCTATGCTCACAGATAACGAGCGCTCGATAGAGTTTGCCACCAGTGTTTTGCTGGTACTCATGCTCGCAGGTGGCGCCGGTCGAATTATGGGAGGCAAGCTGGGAGATATAATCGGTGCCTTGCCTACCTATATAATCATGTCCCTGGGCCAGACTTTGACCGTGCTGTGGTTTCCTCATATTGACGCTGCAACAGGGCTTTATTTACTGGCTATAGTGTTTGGATTTACCTATTCAGGAGTGATGGTCAGCATTCTGTTCTGCGTTCGCACGATGGTGTCAGCGCGTTTTTCAGCGCGGGGGATGAGCTTGACCACATTTTTTGGCTGGGGTGGCATGGGCCTGGGTGGGTTCCTCGGTGGTTTGTTCTTCGACATCAAGGGTAACTATAACTTCTCCTTCGCCTTTGCTGCGCTTATGGGCGTTATTAATGTTGTCATTCTCGGTCTGTTTTATACTCGAATTAAGACTAAGCGAATTGAGGGCATACCAAATCTGACCTGACTCCTATCGGAACGGATCCTCGTCCGCATTGCTCATTAACGCTTGGAGAACGGGATTGCACCTTTGCTCGAAAGTGACCTAGGCTGGCTAGGTCTAGCCACTGTTTAGTGTTGGACGAAAGAACGCCACCACTACAACATTGGTATGATTGGGATTGGTTGCTATTAGATTGTCACCATCACCAAAATCCTAGAGACGTGATGTAATGGCGCCATCATCTTCGGAACAGGCGCCGATATTTTAAATGAATTGACTCAGATGCGGACTTAACGTGTTATCCAAAATCTGCAGAGCTCTGGCAATATAGCGTTTGTTTTATTTGTACTCCAACACATTAGGAATAAAGTAATGACAATACCAACCATGAAACGTATCTTCACGTTAATCCCCGCGTTGTTGATCAGTCTCTGCCTGGCCACAGTTGCCAATGCAGAAAGTGTTTATTACACACTTGAATTCAAAATAAAAGGAGGTCAAACCGAGGCCTTTCTCGAACTAATGGAAGTCGCCACTGTTGATACTAGGAACTTCGAAGGCTTCGAGCACTTGGCAATCCTGGTCGATGAGAACGACTCGGAAACCGTATTTTTCTACGAAATCTGGGAATCTGAAGAAGATCACGCGGCCTACCGAAAATGGAGGTCGGACACCGATTTTGGCAGCAAAATTCAACCCTTTCTGGCAGGCCCTCCGACCAGAAAGGTCTATACACTGTTCCAAGAATAAGCCGTTAACCTGATAACACACCATGCCTTGCGTGAACCTTACCGGCAAAAACGACAGTCTCCAACTCTTGTCGCTATCAATGATGAGATAAATGTTAATGTTGTACACACAACTGTAGCCGAGATGGTGGGCACCTGATTTTGAATCGCAGGTTGAAGTTATTTTGCCTAAAAACTTAAGAACTAAATTTATTAGTCAGGCTAAAAACCTGTTGGAAATGCATCTAAAAGAATGGATATTAATTCTATTCGTTCCAATCTCATCGAATAGAATCACTCGTTTTGATAAATGTTTAAAACAACCATAACCTACAAGGAACTTACCATGTCTCAGCCCGACCATATAACAGCACTTAACCTATCTATTCCAGCGCGTGAGGATTTGCCAAAAAACATCCAGAAATACTTCAATAAATGCGATGAAAAACTGGGGATGGTACCCAATGTATTGATGGCCTACTCTCAAAATATTGATCAACTGGATGCATTTTCAACCTTCTACAACACCCTCATGTTTGGCGAAAGCAGTTCATTAACACCACTTGAAAAAGAAATGATTGCTGTCGCCGTGTCATCAAGAAACCACTGTTACTATTGCCTTGTTGCACATGGCGCAGCGATTAGAGAATATTCACAAGACCCTGTACTGGGTGAACTGATGGTGATGAACTATAAAGCCGCTAATTTAAGCGACCGTCACCGTGCGATGCTGGATTTTGCAACAAAGCTAACTGACACCGTGGACGCGATTGAAGAAGCAGATAGACAAGCCCTACGCGATGCGGGCTTTAATGAACAAGATATTTGGGATATTGCCAATGTGGCTGGCTTTTATAATATGACCAACCGTGTTGCTAGTGCAGTAGACATGCAACCTAATATCGAATATCACCAACAAAACCGCTAAATATAGAGTGAAGGGGCAACTCTCGATTAATGGTGTGAGCACTTTTGAGCTACGCTTATTCCACGACATGTTTTCGAAAAAACGATTGTGCGAGAACGACAGAGTGTTACCGCGCCGAATTACCTTTTATGAACATGGGAATTTGGCTGAGCATGCCACCCATTATTTTGATTTAACGGTATTAGGCCTGATTGCTTTTACCGTTAGTGATAAGGACAAAAAATGC
>QNFO01000136.1 GCA_003646355.1 Gammaproteobacteria bacterium | reverse complement strand
GTGAAAGAGTCGATGGCCGATGAAAAGCCCTTCGGTATTTTGCCCATCGTCGAGGGTAAAGAGGTGGGCGCTACGCCCGAAGTTTCCCCCTGGGGCACGCTGGTAACGATTCGCGATTTTGAGCAATTACCCAACGGTTTGCTGTCTATTGCGGTGCAGGGTGAGCAGCGTATTCATATTGGTACCACTCGTGTTGAGGAAGACGGGCTGATGTTTGGCGAGGCAGAAATTTTTGCTGCCGACGGCGATGAGCCTATCGGCTTCGCCGAAGATGATCTGGTCGATATGCTCGAAAGTCTGGCCAAGCATATGGGTGTTGATAAGTCGGTGTTTTTGGCTGATTTAACTAAGGCGACTTTGGTCTGGCGTTTGGCGGGGGTGTTGCCCGTTGATCCAGAGCGCAAACGCTCGCTGTTGGCCATGGCGACGGTTGATGAGCGCCTGCTGGAAATTAAAAAATGGGCGATTGAGCTGCGCATGCGCGGGGCAAAGCCGAAGCCCTAGGCTGGCGAGAGACTGTTGGCAAAACTTGGGCAGGGTTTTTTTGATAAAACCCCTGCCTTTTTTTCTGAACTACAGGCTTATTATTCCTCGCCTGTCGGACGACCCTTGAGCATGCGCAGGGGGTTGTAGGTCAGCACAATTTCACCGTTCTGATTAATCACCTTATTAAAGGTGCGCACCAGGCCGCGATTGCCCTTGCTGGTTTCGCGTACTTCAATAACTTCAAGTTCGACGTGAATGGTGTCGCCGGCCAAACAAGGACGCTTCATGTCCAGCTCCATATTCAAAAAGGCCATGCCGGTGCCCTGCATAGTGGGTAGCAGCAGGCCTTCAGCAAAGCTGTAAACCAGTGCGCCGGGGGCGAAGGGCTCTTTAATGACCGACTTTTCACGCAGAAACTCCCGGTCGCTAAACACCACTTCGTGCAGACCGATAAGGTTCACGAAGGTGCAAATATCGGCTTCGAGTACCGTTCTGCCCCAGGTTTTGTATTCATCGCCAACTTGCAGGTCCTGCCAGTAAAAGCCTTGGCCGAGTTGTTTCATGTTTATCTCCCGTATTTTAAGCCGTCATTAATTTTAAAGTGGCGCTGATAGTGCAGAAAATATTGCCTAGCTGCAAACGGACTCCGTGCAAACAGACTGTGATTGAGCGGCCTTTGTCTCTCGCGGTAGGCATGGGCCTCGCGCTATAATGCGCGCCATGATGAGCTCGCCTTAAACGGGGATGGAGCGTAGAGAATGAGCACAGAGATTTTGAATGGATATTAAAGCGTATATGCAAGCCCTGGGCGTTAGTGCCCGTGCAGCCGGTCGGGTGATGGCGCGCTCCGATAGCGGGGTAAAGAACAAAGCCTTGCTGGCGATTGCCGAGGCTCTCGATGAAGATCGCGCCCTGCTGGCCAGTGCCAATGGCCGTGATATGGACAAGGGCCGCAGTAATGATCTCGATGCAGCCCTGCTCGATCGCCTCGAGCTAACACCCGCTCGCATCGACGGCATGATAGAGGGACTGCGCCAGGTGACGGCATTGCCCGATCCTATCGGCGAAGTGACGGCCATGAACTATCGGCCCAGTGGTATTCAGGTCGGCAAAATGCGCGTGCCATTGGGGGTGATCGGTATTATTTATGAGTCCCGCCCCAATGTGACGGTTGAAGCGGCGAGCCTGTGTTTGAAGTCTGGCAATGCGACAATCCTGCGTGGCGGCAGCGAGTCTATTCACTCCAATCAAGCGATTGCCGCCTGTATTCGCAAGGGCCTGGCCGCTGTGGGCTTGCCCGATACAGCAGTGCAGGTGGTCGAAACCACCGATCGCAGTGCGGTGGGTGAGTTGGTGACCCTGTCAAATTACGTCGATGTGATTGTGCCTCGGGGCGGTAAAGGCCTGATTGAGCGCATCAGCCGCGAGGCGACGATTCCCGTTATCAAGCATTTAGACGGTGTTTGCCACGTTTATATCGACGACAAGGCCGATCTCGAAAAAGCCTTTAATATCGCCTTTAATGCCAAAACTCACCGCTACGGCGTCTGTAATGCCATGGAAACCTTGCTGGTCGCGGAGGGTGTGGCTGAAGCTATTTTGCCCCGTCTGGCGGCCGCTTATGCTGAGGAAGGTGTCGAGATGCGTGCCTGTAAACAGGGCCGCGCAATTATTGCCGCATCAAAACAGGCTTGTTCACTAGCCACCGAAGAAGATTGGCAGGCGGAATATCTGGCACCCATTTTGGCGATTCGCGTGGTGGCCGATATGGACGCCGCGATGGATCATATCGAAACCTATAGTTCGCGCCACACCGAAGCCATCGTTACCGAAGATTACACACGGGGCCGGCGCTTTTTGAACGAGGTCGATTCCAGCTCGGTGATGATTAACGCCTCCACCCGCTTTGCCGATGGCTTTGAATACGGCCTCGGTGCGGAGATTGGTATTTCGACCGACAAAATTCACGCCCGTGGCCCGGTGGGTCTTGAGGGCCTGACCAGCCAGAAATATATTGTGCTGGGTGATGGCCACATTCGTGAATAAAGCAGTCGTGAGCAAGCAGGTCGTGACTAGCCTTCATTCGAGAAAAACCGAATTTTGAAAGCGGTCGGTATTTTTGGCGGCACTTTTGATCCCGTGCATATTGGTCATTTACGCACCGCCGTCGAGTTGCGCGAGCACCTCGGCCTCGATGAATTGCGCCTGATGCCTTCGGCCCGGCCACCCCACCGTGAGCAGCCCGGTGTTAGCGCCGAGCATCGTCTCGCTATGTTGCAGTTGGCGATTGGCAAGGGGACGCTGGCCGCTGGCTTGCTCGCTGATGATAGAGAGCTGCGCCGCGAAGGGCTGTCCTATACTGTTGAAACATTAGCGCAACTGCGCGGGGAGCTGGGTGGCGATGTTGCCCTCTGCCTTTGCATCGGCATGGACTCGCTGGTTAATTTACACACCTGGCAGCGCTGGCAAGCGTTGAGCGACTACGCTCATATTGTCGTTGCCGCTCGCCCCGGCTGGCATTTACCCGAGACCGGCCCTGTGGCGCAGTGGTTGGCGGGGCGCTGCACAGATGATCCAAAATTGTTGTCGAAATCGCCGAGTGGTCGAGTCCTGGTTGAAGCCATGACTTTACTGCCGGTGTCGGCAACACAAATCCGCGAGGACCTTGCCACCGGCAGTTCGGTGCGCTACTTGGTACCCGATGCGGTCATTCAATATATTCACCAACACGGCTTGTATAAGCAGGAAAGTTCATGAGTAATGATATTTACAAGATAGTTATTGCAGCGCTGGAAGACATCAAAGGTCAGGATCTCGTCACTATCGATGTGCGCGAGTTCAGCGATATAACCGACACCATGATTGTCGTCAGCGGCGCCAGTAATCGTCAGGTTAAAGCCCTGGCGCAAAACACCGTTGAAGAGGGCAAAAAAGCGGGTTTTCAACCCATCGGTGTCGAAGGCATGGACGAGGGCGAGTGGGTGCTGGTCGATTTCGGCGATCTCATTGTTCACGTGATGCAGCCAACAACGCGGGCTTTCTACGATCTGGAAAAGCTTTGGTCGATGCGCCCCAGTACGGTTGCTGCTGAAAACGAAGTCGATGTGGACTTTGATGAAAACGATTAAGTCTTCAGCGGCGATAAACAAAGGTATCACTGCTTGAGACTGCGCATTATTGCCGTCGGCAGCAAAATGCCAGGCTGGGTGCAAAGTGGCTACGATGAGTATGCCAAGCGATTGCCGGGGGAGTTTCATCTCGAGCTAGTCGAAATACCCCTCGCTGCACGGCGTAAAAACGAAGCGCCGGATCGTGCCATTGCCAGTGAAGGCGAGGCCATGCTGAAAGCCATTGGCCAGGGTGACCGGGTCATTGCACTGGAAGTAAAGGGCAAGCCCTGGGGCACCGACCAGCTGGCGCGCAACCTGCGCGACTGGCAGGGCAGTGGCGATAACTTTAGTTTGTTGATTGGCGGCCCCGATGGGCTGGCACAGTCGTGCATAGCGCGGGCGAATATTAGCTGGTCCCTGTCGGCGCTGACTTTGCCCCACCCGTTGGTGCGTATTATTTTGATCGAGCAGCTCTACCGGGCCTGGTCTATTAATGCTGGGCATCCTTACCATCGTTAAAAAGTCATCGTTAAGAAAGTATCGATAGAAAACTATCGTTAGGACTGTATCGTTAAAAGAATCATCGCTAAATAACGAACAATAAAAAACAGGTGTCGGTGTGTGGCATCATAAATAGCTTTATTTTTTATACTCAAAGATATTTTGTGGTCGGGAACTTATACAGCTAAAAATGGCAGACTTCAGTACCCTAAAAAACCCCCAGTGGGAGTCTCGCATTTACATTGCGCGCGCCAGTTTTACACTGTTGGTTGTGCTTTTTTTGCTGGGTATTTTATTTTGGCGTTACCACGATTTACAGATTAATCGGCATCAGGATTTCGCCACGCTGGCCGACAATAACCGTATTCATGTGCGCGCACTGCCGCCGGCGCGAGGTTTAATTTACGACCGCAATGGCGTACTGCTGGCCGATAATCGCCCGGGTTTTACTCTGTCTATTGTTGTCGAGCGAACGAAAAACCTTGAGCAATTACTCACTGATCTCGGCGAGCTCTTAGTTTTTAAAGACAAAGATCTGGCGCGCTTTGAAAAGCTCGTTAAGCGTCGTCGCCCCTACGAATCAGTCCCCCTGCGGATTAGTCTCAGTGAAACCGAGCAAGCGCTTATCGCGGTTAACGAGCATCGCTTGTCCGGGGTTGAGGTGTCTGCGCAACTGATTCGCGACTATCCATTGGCGAAGGATCTTGCCCATGTGATTGGTTATGCCGG
>QNFO01000135.1 GCA_003646355.1 Gammaproteobacteria bacterium | reverse complement strand
GTGGTGGCCTCAAAGATTTTGCCGAGCAAGGCGACAATATTACCCGTCATTTAAAATTGGTTACCCAGCTATTTCACGGCGCTATTTCCAAGTTTAATCGCATGGCACCGCCGGTTATTGCCGCCATTAATGGCACCGCAGCTGGCGGCGGCTTGAGCCTGGCATTAACCACTGACCTTGCAATATCTGCTGAATCGGCAAAGTTCACCATGGCCTACACCAATGCGGGGCTGGCCCCCGATGGCAGCTCCAGCTTTTACCTGGCAAAAATGATTGGCATGCGCCGCGCCAAAGAAATGGCTCTACTCAATACCGTGCTCACTGCTGAGCAAGCCCTCGACTGGGGTTTAGTTAATAAAGTGGTGCCCGATGACGAGCTAATGACAAGTGCAATGGCAATGGCACGCAAACTGGCGCAAGGCTCACTGACGGCTTATGGCGAAACGAAAAGACTTATGTTGGCGGGGGCCACCGAAAGCCTCGAATCGCAAATGGAGCTAGAGGGCCGCGCTATTTCAGCACTCGCCGGTAGCCCCGATGGTCGCGAAGGGGTTGGCGCTTTTATCGACAAGCGCAAGCCGGAGTTTAAGGATTAATGTTCGAAGAGATTCCTTCTTCAGGTCATAAAATGAACCCCAGAATCAGTATGATCACCCTGGGTGTTAAAGACATGGCCGCATCTGTGGCCTTCTACAAAGATGGCCTCGGTTTTCCACAGATGAAATCACCACCGGAAGTTGCTTTCTTCACACTCAATGGCAGTTGGCTGGGCCTGTACGATTATAAAGCCCTGGCGAAGGAGGCCGCTGTAGAGACTGAAAACGAGCATGAGGATAATAACTTTAAAGGCTTTACCCTCGCCCACAACGTCATTTCTGAAAGAGAAGTCGACAAGATCATTGCACATGCCTTGTCCGCTGGCGGGGTCTTATCGAAAGCGGCACAAAAAACGAGTTGGGGTGGTTATTCCGGTTATTTCAAAGACCCCGATGGCTACTTGTGGGAGGTTGCTCACAACCCCTTTTTCTGGGTTGGCCCGCTAGATAAATAACATCAACCTTTTAGATATTGCCAATGTACAACACCTTAACTTGCACCTTTGAAACAAGGCTTGCGGTGTAAGCCCCATCGAATCAACATTAAAAACCCTAGACGATAAATCCATTTTCAATCCCCGTTGACTGGGGCTTTGTCTATTTACCCTTTAAACTATTCAGGCTTTAAGACCAGGGCCATTCGTGTCACTTCGAGCAAGCCACCAGGGTTCGACAAGGTATCGTGAATTGCATGCCTGCCCTGGCTTCTGCTCTTATAAGGCTTTACGAATCACCCGGTTCTCATTGCCAAAATAGCGTCAATATCAAGTTCTTTACGATAGCGTGTGAAGTTAGTATCTCGGGACTCTATCGCTATAATCGACATACGGTCAGCTAATTCGTTACCTTCAACGCCGACATGACCATTCACGTGTAGCACTTGAACCTTGTCTTTCAGCAACTGGTGTAGTGCGAACATCTCTTTGATCAGCGCCAAATTCTTGATTTCACCACCCTTCTTTGTCCAGCCTTTCTTCTCCCAGCCAACAGCCCACTGGGTAATGCATTGAATGGAGTATTTAGAATCGCAAAAAATAGCGACAGACTTATCGTTTTTGACTTCATCTTTCGCCATAATCAACGCTTGGTGTAATGCATTTAACTCGGCAGTATTATTAGTGCCGTTTGGGTTATATAAGCCGTACCAAAGCTCATCAACAACATCGTTACGATACACCGCAACGCCTGAACCTGCTTTACCAGGATTAGGTTCGCAGCCGCCATCGGTGAATATTTTTGTATCGATGAGCAAGGCTGCAATTTCATCAGCAGTATAGGTTTTAACGCCTTGCGCCGATGTTTTCTTCCTGGTCGATGAACCTTTCGATAATTTATCTTTTGTCAGAGATTTTTTAACCGGGCTTGCGCTCGTTCCATGAAAGGCGGCTTCAGCTTCCCCCAATGTCTTGAAGGACTTGTATTTCGCACCGGCAAACTTATCAATCTGGTTTTTGCAGGTATTCCAATCCGTGAATATCCCCGTTTCTCTTCCTTCCCATACGACGTAATATTTTTTTGCCAATTTTATACCTCATGGTTTTGGTGAAAATAACGCCTCTTATGATACGAGATTTAACATCCCATCATTTGACTATTTTTATGGCGTTGTTGTTGACTTATGGGCGATAGAGACACACAAGGCTCTTCCATACCATAGGCTGAAACTTACTTTTCCTTGTTGCTCTATACTCAGAAACATGGCGAGCTTTACCCTGCTGAAAGCCACTTCAAACTCAAGAATATGAATGGGTGTCTTGGGTAATCACAATGGCTGATGTATTGTGTAGTTACAACGATACGGTCAGATGACCTGATAGTGGTACGGTGCGCCCGTAGAGGTCAGATAGAGTTATTTCGTCATCAAGGATCGTGAGTGAAAGCCCTTAAATTAAAGGGTGAGAAAGACGCTGTTGATTGATGTTATTCCCGATAGTGTTTGGGGGATTTTGATTAATCTACAGCCTCGTTATGCACCACAATCCGAATACAATTTATTGAGGATATAAAAATGTCAAATGAAGGCTATCACGAACCAATAGAAGAACTTACTAACGAAACCAGAGATATGCATAGAGCTATTACATCGTTAATGGAAGAGCTCGAAGCAGTAGACTGGTACAACCAAAGGGTTGATGCGTGCAAGAATGAAGAATTAAAGGCAATACTTGCACATAATCGAGATGAGGAGAAAGAGCACGCTGCAATGGTGCTCGAATGGATCAGAAGACAAGACCCAAGCTTTGACAAAGAGTTAAAAGATTACCTCTTTACAGATAAGCCAATTGCGCACAAATGAAATGCATAACAAGCAAAGGCAGGCGGATGCTGCACACTGATCTTGTACCACTTTCGCGGACGATTAATTTCGTTAACGATAGAGGTACAGCATGGGGCACACTAAAAAAGAAACTTCGATCGCTACACCCTGGCCTATAAATTACAGGCCGTTAAGTTAGCCAACCACCCTGACGTTATGTCCAAGGACGTGACAGAATCACTCGGCATTCATCCTGTCATGCTTTATCGCTGGCAGATGAAAAACAGGAACGGCGAGCTGAGAGAAAATAAGGCCATGACAACACGTAACCCCTCCCCCAAAAGGCGTCCGGATAGAGCGGATCCCGCCCAGAAAAAAGACGATGAATTAAAGGTCGCTAAAAAGCGTATCCAGCAATTGGCCAATCGGGAGGATGAGTTAGACCTATTAAAAAAAGCCAAACGGTTCTTCACAAAGATAAAGTAGCGATCTTTACACTTATTGAGAAGAACCGTGAAGGTAGAAATGTGCGTAAGCTGTGCGCACCACCTCGCTAGCAGAGCCATATCGCCCAGCCTCTATTTTGTGGGCAATAAAGCTATCAAAGTGTTTACCGAGAGTCATACTTGTATTTTTGGCCATGAATTACCCATCAATGCTAAACACTGAGAAAGCGAACTATTTTGAACACCTGTTCAACGCCCCCTTGCCGGCAGTGCCGATGGTCGCGAGGGCGTGTCTGCCTTTATCGACAAGTTGCTTGCCCTACCCATGATTTGAATAGAGCAAATAAGGGCGCAATCGAAGGGACAGCGATTCTTTCCGCCTATTAACTCTTGTCCTCATCAACTTTCATGCCCAGGGCTTTACGCGTCGCCTCGGGTAAACCACTGGGATCAAGCAGGGTATTGTAAAGTTTTAGCCAGTGTGTGTGGGCGAGCTGGTGCAGATGGAAGGCGTTATCCATGGCCAGCTTTCGGCCCTGCGCATCCTGACAGGCGTTAATGGCCTTCTTCGTTAACTTAAGGGCAAAGCGTGATTTAGCGGCAATTTTACGCGCCATCACCATCGTTGCCTCTTCAAGCTCATCCCGCGATACAACTTGATTAACCATGCCTAAACGCAGGGCGTCTTCGGCGAGAATGGCGTCGGATGTAAATAACATTTCCTTGGCTTTGCGAGCACCGACTTCCCAAAAGTGGGTGAAGTGTTCGATGCCACTCACGCCGAAGCTGACTGTAGGATCGGTAAAACTGGCATCATCCGTGGCAATGATAATATCGCAGGGCCATGCCAACATCAGACCACCGGCAATACATTTACCTTGCACCGCCGCTATTGTCGGCTTGGGGATATTGCGCCAGCGCTCGCTAAAGCCGAGGTAGATTTCCTCCTCACGGCTCATTTGCGCTTCGGCACCTTCACAGGTAAAGCCACACAAGGGGGCGACTGTCTCGTGGTCGTACATATTCTCGTGCCAATTCTGCTCACCTAAATCGTGGCCCGATGAAAAGTGCTTGCCGTTGGCGGCGAGAATAATGACGCGAATATCGTCGTCGTGGGCGGCGCGGTCAAAGGCCGCATTTAATTCGTAGAGAAATTGCGTGTCTTGGGCATTGGCCGTCTCTGGCCGGTTGAGCACGATGCGGGCGATGCCGTCTTCGGGCGTTTCATAAAGAATGTAGGTGGCTTCCGTTTTTTTAGTCATTTGTATTTCCTGTTAATTAAAATTTAAAGAATTCTTTATGATCCAATTTTGCTATCCGTTTTGTTCTGCGTTTTGTTGTCGAAGTCACTGGCATTGTGCCGCTCATGAAGCTGGCCCTCTAATGGCCCCCAGGTGCAATTCACCATTCTTCCACGCTGCACTGCCTTTCGAGCAGCCACTTTTTTCGCCCACCGCATAAGATGGATATAAGAATCTGTACTGAGAAATTCAGACGCGTCATAAATGCCATCTACCATCAACAATCCATACCAGGGCCAAATCGCGATATCGGCAATAGTGTACTCAT
>QNFO01000134.1 GCA_003646355.1 Gammaproteobacteria bacterium | reverse complement strand
TGACGTGGTGTTGATGTTGTATACCTCGGGCACCACCGGCATGCCTAAAGGCGTGATGCACTGCGCCAATACCTTTCTGTTTAGTGTCGATAAAATGATAGAGCGCTGTGAGCTGACTCAAGATGACGACATCTTCATGGGCTCGCCTTTAGCGCATTTGACGGGTTTTATGTACGGCATGTGGATGCCGATGGTACTGAAAACAAAAATGATTTTTCTCGATGTCTGGAATGTTGATCTTGGCTGGCAATTAATGGCTGAAGAAAATGCCTCCTTTGCCATGGGCGCTACACCTTTCCTGGCTGATTTAAGTGGCTCGGAGAAAAGGGATAGTTGTAACTCAGAACGATTTAGAATATTTGTTTGTGGCGGCGCACCGATTCCCAGTGCGCTGGCAGAAAAGGCGACGGAAGCGCTTTCAATTAAGCTGATGGCCGTTTGGGGGATGAGTGAGTGTGGTGTCGTGACCACGACGATGTTGAACGATCCACCTGAAAAAATATTTGGTAGTGATGGCGTCGCTGTACCCGCTTGCGAAGTGAAAATTGTTGATGAGCAAAATAAAAGTTTAGCTGTCGGTGAGGAAGGTCGTTTGCTAGAGAAAAGCCCCTCAACGTTTATCGGCTATTTAAAACGCCCCGAAGCCTATGATGTTGATAAAGACGATTTTTTTGACACTGGCGATTTGGCGCGCATGGACAGCGATGGCTATATTCGTATCACCGGTCGTTCCAAAGATATTATTATTCGTGGCGGTGAAAATATCCCGGTGGTTGAAGTTGAAAATATTCTCTATAAGCATGCGGATATTATTGATTGTGCCGTAGTGGCCATGCCCGACGAACGCCTTGGCGAGTTGGGCTGCTGCTTTGTGACCGTCAACAAGGGCGTCAGTTTTACCTTTCAAAATATGATTGATTATCTACTCGAAAATCAACTAGCAAAAAACTATCTGCCAGAGCATCTCGAAATAATTAACGACATGCCCCGGACTGCCAGTGGGAAAATTCAAAAATTTCAGTTACGAGAAATGGCTAAGGACTTCAGCCGCCAGGTTTGATGATGCTATTTTTTAATAGTGATCTAAAAGATAAAGTGAATTTTACGAGCTCGCTCATTGGCGAGTGTTATCCATCAAGAAAAGAAGAGGATTGTTATGACCCTGCCGTGGTTAAGTGAAGAAGAGAATTTTATTAAAGATACTGCCGAACGTTTTGCTCGCGAACAGCTGGCCGAAGGCTATATGGGCCGTTCGAAAGATGAAGCTTTAGATCGAGATATGCTGCGCCAAATGGGTCAGCTGGGTTTGATTGCCCCAATCTTTGCCGAGGAGAATGGCGGTATTGGCGCGTCGAGCATGGTGCAGGGCGTGATTTGTGAAGCCATTGCCTATGCTGATATTAATTTAAGCTACATGTGCATGACCACGCCTTTAATTGGCTGCGTGATTGAAAAGTACGGCAGTACTGAAACGAAAGAAGAGGTGTTGCCAAAAATGGCGGCCGGCGAGCTGATTGTTCAGCTCGGTTTGACTGAACCCCGTGGTGGTTCCGATGCGGCGAATCTTATTTTGAAAGCGACCAAAAAGGGTGATAAGTACATTCTTAACGGCGAGAAAACGTCGATTAGTTATGGTGCCCAGGCGGAGATGTCCTTGCTATTTGCCCGCACAGACCAGGATACCCCCGGTGCTCACGGCGTGTCCGCCTTTTTAGTGCCCCTCGACTTACCCGGTGTGACCTGTACGCGCTTTGACGATGTGGGTTCATCATCGGTGGGCCGTGGTTCAGTCTTCTTCGATGATGTCGAAATTCCCGAGTCGGCACTACTGGGTAATGAGGGCGAAGGTTTTACCAAAGTAATGGCGGGTTTTGACCTCAGTCGTTTCTTGATTGCTCTGCAATGTATTGCCTGTGCTCAGGCCTCAGTAGACGAAACCTGGCAGTACATTCAGGAGCGTGAGGCCTTCGGTAAACCTCTGGCCAAGTTTCAGGGCACCACCTTTCCATTGGCTGAACACGATAGTCGCCTTGCGGCCGTTCGCGCTCTTTGCTATCAGGGTTTAGCCCAGCGAGATCAGGGTTTGCCCCATACCAAAGAAGCCGCGATGGTGAAGTGGATGGCGCCGAAGTGGGGCACCGATATTATTCACGAGTGCCTGGTGCAGCACGGTCATTATGGCTGGGGTCATGAGATGCCCCATATGCAGCGCATGATTGATGTGATGGGTTTACAGATTGGTGATGGCACCGCGCAGATTATGAAAACCATCGTCACTCGAGAAACCATTGGCAGTATCGGTGTCGCTTATAAATAATGCGATTCCCTGCTGTTAATTAGCGGGTCTACCCAGACGATTGAAAGCCGGAAGCTCTTTTGAGGGTTTCCGGCTTTTTTACGGGTTTCTGTAGTGACTGCTAATAATATGGTGTTGATTATTCAAGGCCAGAACGATGTCAGCCTGCTCGGGTAGTTGTTTAAGGTTCTGACGCGTCAGGCGTTCAAAGTGCTGAATAAAACGGCGGATGCCAGCTTCGTCCATTGTTCGTGTGGCGTGGCCTTGTTTTGAGTGTGTTCTCGATTTTTGTTCCTGTTCCCAGCGCCAGTTATGAATGCAGGAAAAGTCGGGTGCCTGCAAAAACATTAGGAGTTCAATAGGGGCGAAGAGTTCTTTGTAAGTCGTTTGCAACTGCTGATTAACGTAGTGCCGCCACAAACCGTTTTTGTCCTCTTCGGCTTCCAGTTTGTTGATGGGCTCGGTTAAGCCTTGTTCATCTATGGCTTTTGAACCGACGCACCAGCCCTCGAAAATAACGACATGGGCAGGGCCATTGAATACTTCCCAGTCTGTTTTAGGCAGACGATCATCCCGGGCTTTGTCAAAGCGTGGCAGTATCAGTTTTTGATTTTCCTGCAGACCACAGAGTGCATCCAATAGCTGTATGCCAAGCTTGGTGTCGTGAGTGCCGGGTACGCCTCGTGTTTTTAGTAAGGGGTAGATAGTTTGTGACAGCACCTTTCGATCTGCCCGAGGCAAGTAAAGATCGTCGAGAGAAATAACTGCCGTATGACAGTTGTACTCCTTTTCGAGGATGATTTTTAGCACGGCGCTCAATGTCGACTTACCGGTGCCCTGGGCGCCGTTGAGGCCGATAATCCAGGTGCGATTTTGTGGCCGATGCTGGTTTATCCATTGGGCGAGGGGCAAATAGTACTCGCTGATGGTGTCGATGAAGTTAGCAGGGAGCTTGTTTTTCTCGATAAAGCTCGTGAATTGTCGTTGTAATTTTGTGTCGGTCATGGGGTTTAGTCGGGTTGGCGTACGTAATGTGTTATGCGTGCCTGTGTTTCAGTATGCGACTTTAGCCTCCTTAAAAGCAGGGGCTTTAATGATAGTAATTATCAGTGACTCTGTAGAGGGCCAGTGCCATAATCTTCTCTGCAGAAGCCCCAACAACCTAAAAAACCTATTAAAAGGAGAGAACAATGGCAATTCAAGTAGGTGATAAATTACCCGCAGGCCGCTTTACTGTAATGAATGCCGATGGCCCCGGCTCTGATAGTATCGAAGACCTTTTTGGTGGCAAAAAAGTTGTCCTGTTTTCGGTTCCCGGCGCCTTCACGCCAACGTGCTCCAAAGATCACCTGCCGGGCTTTATCGAACAGTCCGCCGCGTTGCAAGCTAAGGGCGTTGATCTTATCGCCTGTATGGCCGTGAACGATGTTTTTGTCATGGATGCCTGGGGCAAGCAACATTCAGCCGAAGGTAAAGTTGCGATGCTGGCCGATGGCAGTGGCGTTTATAGTAAGGCGCTAGGTCTTGAACTGGATTTGTCGGACCGTGGGCTCGGTGTGCGCAGCAGCCGTTTTGCTCTGGTGATTGACGACAACGTGGTGACTCAGGCCTTTATTGAAGAGGGTGGTGCCTTTGCTGTTAGCTCTGCTGAGAATGTACTGGCCAATTTGTAAATTAGCCCGTTTTACCTGAAAAGCCAGTGTTAATCGACACTGGCTTTTTTTTCTGCTCAATGTGCAGGGTGGGGCTGTACGCGAGGTATTTCAGAGGGGGTAGTGTTTTTTGATTTCCGTCATTGGGCATTCTTTTCCAAGTCTTCTATAATGCCCTGCGATTTTAATTGATGTGTTGTCCTGATTTATAGGCAATACTCCGATCCCGCTATTGGGTATTCCTACATGCCGTTAAGCACTGCAGGTCATCACGTCGATGATTGAATGCCGGTAATGATTCTACGCGAGGAAAGAATTTTTTTCAGTATCTGTCAACAGTTACTGCCGTTTATTCACATCCATCCATTTAATTACGAGGGAAAATTATGAGTGATTCACAAGCAATAGAGCTCGATGCCGTTATTGTTGGCGCAGGCATGGCTGGGTTGTACATGACCAAACGCCTGAACGACAGAGGCATGAAAATTCAGACCATCGAAGCCGGTTCTGGCGTTGGCGGCGCATGGTATTGGAACCGTTACCCCGGTTGCCGGGCCGATCTCCCTATTATTGAATACTCCTATTCATTTTCTGATGAGTTGCAACAGGAGTGGGACTGGACGGAAGTAATGGCTGGCCAGCCCGAAATTGAGCAATACCTGAACCATACGGCAGACCGTTTTGACCTGCGTAAAGATATCAAATTTAACACCAAGGTTAAGGACGCTATCTACGACGAAGCCGCTAATATCTGGACAGTAACCACTGATCAGGGCGACGTCTATAAAGCTAAATACTGCATTATGGCGACCGGTTGCCTGAACGAGCCCAACTACCCGGGCTTTAAAAATGCTGATTCATTTAAAGGCGACATTTACCACACGGCCCAATGGCCTCGTGAGGGTGTTGATCTCACGGGTAAGCGCGTCGCAATTATTGGCTG
>QNFO01000133.1 GCA_003646355.1 Gammaproteobacteria bacterium | reverse complement strand
TTATTTATGGTAGTTTACGCACAACTAAAATTTCTAAAAAGATACGGAGCATGCAATGATTCGAGTCCACAAACTATTCCCAAAAGCGAGCCTCATGGCTGCTTTGGTTTTTTCTGTTTCCGCTTGTACAGAAGCGAAACAGGCCGAAACTAAAAACAGCAGCTATGAACCCCCTCGAAACTCCCAGGGTCAGCCTAACCTTCAAGGTGTATGGGATTTCAGAACGCTAACCCCACTCGAGCGCCCCAAAGCTTTTGGTAATAAAGCTGTGTTCACTGCAGAAGAGCAGAACGCATTCCGCGAGAAAGCAGTGGATGCCACTGACGTTGATAAACTAAGAGAAAAAACGGCTGAGACAGATGCCGCTACAGATATTGAAGGTGCCTACAACAATTTCTGGATGGATTACGGCACAACAATGAACGAGGATAGAAGAACCTCCTTGATCATTGATCCGCCAAATGGCCGCATGCCCGAGCTTACCCAAGAAGCTGTCGCGCGCATGAAAACCGACCAGGCTCGCATCCCCCCAGTACGCGGCATTGTCTCCATCGGCATTGTCAACTTCTTACCAGCCGGACCCGAAACTTTGGGCCTATCTGAGCGCTGCCTGCTGAGCTTCAACGCTGGCCCACCGCTGATTCCAAGTGCCTATAACAACAACCTGCGAATCATACAGACGCCTAAGCACGTAGTGATCTTCACCGAGATGATTCACGACGCACGCATTGTTCCCATCGATGGCCGCGCACACTTGCCAGCAGAAATTACCAAGTGGACCGGCGACTCTCGCGGTCATTGGGAAGGCAATACTTTAATCGTTGAAACTACAAACTTCACCGGTAAAACCCCTACTTTCCAGCTGCCACTAAACCTCAACGATCCTGAAAAGAATGGCGTGGTTGGAACCGGCGAGCACTTTACTTTGATTGAACGCTTCACTCGCACCAGCGACTCGCGTATTAACTACGAATATACCGTGAATGACCCCAGCACCTTCACAAAGCCTTTCACGGCCTCCATTCCTCTGAAGGCAACTGATGACCAAATGTTTGAGTATGCTTGTCACGAGGGCAACCATGGTGCCGCTGGCATGCTATCTGGCGCACGCCAGGCTGAGAAAGAAGCCGCCGCTAAAGGTAGTTAAAGACTCTTAGCAAGCTTGCTTTAAACTGCTCGGATGGTGAAGTGATCAAACCCACATTCATCATCCGAGCAAGTACTTTTCTTATATCGCCACTCAGCCGTATCGCAAATGTAGCTATCGAATAGCATTCAGCTAATTCACTACAGCCTAATCAAAGATTTAATCGACCGCATTCTGCCTTACACCCTGTAAAAACCATCTTTCATCCCGACTCATCAATCACCATTCTTCCATCTATTCAATGGTGCGAGCACCGTGGAAACCCCGATTAAGCACCCGGCAATAAACACTAGCCTGGACTGGATAATCAGACATCATAAATTATCCCTGGACCCTGCGCCCATAAGGCATCAACACCAAGAGTCACTGATACCTGACAGCAACAAAACCCTCGACTTTGATTGAGGCGCTAACATTATTATTAATATCAGGTTTGCTTGCTAAGAAAACAAAGGGGTAAACGCCAAGGACATGGCGCACCGAACAACTATATGCGGGGAAACTAACTTTGCAACCACCTATCAGTGGTGAAGTTAGCCTAAGGGCGGGAAGTTATAATGAGCGTTTTAAATATCGATAGAGCAGAAAAATCAGAAATCACCTAATCCTATATGAATAAATTAGCAGCCATTAACTTGCATGGCTGCTAATTTAGGTAGGCTTACATACCAACACGCATATGCTGCAAGTTATTACAAATTATCCATGCACTCAGGAAAATCTTCTGAAGTGGCCGCTTCAAGTAAGCACATTGTATCTTGTACCTGGACACCCCAATAAATCCCCCAACCGATAATAATAACGATTGAACAAACCGCTGCAACTTTTCCTAATGTATTCGTTGTCATGACTACTCTCAAGAAGACCTATAAAATTTCTATGAAAACCCAATCCAGCGACCGTTGGCCGCCACACTAAACCAAATAAACAAGTTAGTCACAGCCACTAGCTTCACCACCCAGGCCTCAACGGCGTCAGACTGCGGGCCATTCGAGCCGATAACTTCTGGCGCACGACTGTAAATAGCACTGCGAATAGTCAGCATAAACACAATACCCATCAATAAGCCGGCCATTTTAGCCCAGAAAAAAGAGTTGGTAGCCAGCTTCATCGCAATGGCAGAGGACTCATAAATCCCAGAGAGGATAATCCCAGCCAGGGCTATATATATCCACTTCTTTGTGTTCGCAATGATAATGTCGGAGGGCACACCTGTAAGCACGACATTGAGCATGCGCAAATCACCCAGAATAAGCATGCCACAAAGCATAATCATGCTAAGTATATGAACCGCCTGCACCATCGAAAACAAGCCAGCGGATGTCCTAGCAAGATCAGATAACCAGGAGGCATCTAACCATTCAAATATAAAAACAATATCCATCTCTATTTTCCCCTTGGGGCCTTTATCTTAAAATTTGTCGTTGAAAGCGTACTGCTAATTACTTTCAAATATGAGCTATTCAAATGCTGCCAATTCGTTGACACAACCCGCCGCCCAATACATGAAGTGGGGCATCTCTTTGTGGCAGTCCCACCAGTCATAAGCCATGTTACGACCCGAAGCAACCACCAGCACCCAAAGGCCAAGAGACAATGCTGCACCCACACGTATTCGCTTCGGTGGAACAGGATCATTGTCCCAGCTCATATCGGATGAGCGGGTCATATTTCGAATTAATAAGGCATTTATGCCTGCAGCAATAATGAATACAACCTTGATTCGAAACCAAATACTTTGAGTCGACCTTACGGGAATCGCGTAGAACAACAATGCACCACTAATAAGCATGACGATAAAACCTATCATCATGGGCTTATCAAGTCGCTCAACAAGTGTTGACGCCGGTAACTCCTTAAAAGCCACGCCCAGCAAACGCAAATCGATAACAAGTAACATACCGAGAAAAAGCGTTAATGTTAATACATGAGTCCCCTCGACCCATCCATAGGCATATAAGGCCTCATGCAGGTTGGTGCTTGACTGGAAGCCATCAAGCCATGTTGCAAATTTGAAAAGAAGCTCGTTGAGCATTGTTTTGTTCCCCAGAATTTTGGTGCTTATTATTACGCAAAAATCTATCATTGCGCAATTGATGTAACGCAATGATCTTACTAGAAATCACCCAATCAAGCGAGCCTCTATCCCTTCAACTCTATTTCTTTGACTAACCTGGTCACACGCAATGGTGTACTCATATTGCAGCGCACTTCCCATGTGCGCCCCAGGTGCGTTATGCTCGGTTATTCGATAAAAACTATGGGAAGTTTACTTGTGAATTTTAATTCTATGCGGAAAATAACTCTGCTCTCAGTAGTATCAATCTTGTCAGCAGGTGTTCTTGCCGCGGACAATAACTATAAAGCACCACGCGCCGCTGACGGCATTCGCCCTGACTTCAATGGTATTTGGCAAGTAATGAACGAAGCCAATTACGATATTGAAATGCACATGGCTCGACCTTCCATGGCACTTCGTGACGGCCCCGGTGGACCCCTACCTGTTAAAGACTTGGTTAAAATCGGTGCCGTTGGCGCAGTCCCCCCCAGCCTGGGTGTCGTTGTAGGTGGCAAAATCCCCTACACACCCGAAGCACTGGCTATTAAGAAAGACAATCAGCTACATTGGCTCGATCGCGATCCTGAAATCAAATGCTATCTCCCCGGTGTGCCAAGGGCGACTTATATGCCCCAGCCCTTTCAGATCTTCCAGGGTGATGACTCTGTATTCATCACTTACCAGTATGCTGGCGCCGATAGAGACATCTTTATGAAAGACCCCGGCCTCGCTCCCGTTGATAGCTGGATGGGACAGTCAGTTGCATCCTGGGACGGCGACACACTGGTTGTCGACGTAACAGGCTTAAGCCCTTCAACCTGGCTTGACCGCTCTGGCAACCATCACAGCGATCAACTGCATGTAGTGGAGCGCTATACCCTGGTAGGCCCTAACCACATTCAGTACGAAGCCACACTGACTGATCCCCAGACTTATACCAAGCCCTGGAAAATCAGCATGCCACTTTATCGTCGTATGGAAGACAACATCCAGCTACTCGACTTCAAATGTGTCGAATTTGTGGAAGAACTACTTTACGGAAAATTGCGCGCCAAACCACTCGACTAAATTTAGCTGAGATACAAACAATCAATTGAACGATGTTAAATATTTTACGCAACCCGAGGTTTAACTTATGTCTTTTAAAAAAATCGCTACAGTCGCTGGATTAGCACTGGGCTCCTTAGTATCAGCACAATCCTATGCACACCACGCCTTTGGCGCTGAGTTTGACGCTAAATCACCACTGACTTTACGCGGCGATGTCACACGCATTGAGTGGGTAAACCCCCACGCCTGGTTCCACATTGAAGTCACCAAGGCCGACGGCACCAAAGAAAACTGGAGAATTGAAGGCGGCACACCCAACACATTACTACGCAGAGGCATCAACAAGCGTTCAATTGCTATCGGCACGGAAATTGTCGTTGATGGTTACTGGGCTAAAGATCGCTCCAACAGTGCCAATGGCCGAAACATTACACTCGCCAACGGCAAGAAAATGTTTATGGGCTCGTCCGGTACTGGCGCACCAGAAGACGGCGCGGACAAGAAGTAATTTGCCTGGAGTCGTATAAATGCATCCATGCAAACTTTTAGCCCTTTCGCTGTTGCTCACACTTACTGCCTGTAGCCCCTCGGAGCAAACAGCACAGAATGTTGAGTCAACAGCGACCAATCCCTTCAAACTGAGCGGTGACGTCAAG
>QNFO01000132.1 GCA_003646355.1 Gammaproteobacteria bacterium | reverse complement strand
CGAGTGATGCGTTTTAACCCCCATATTTTCGCCAAGTATTTCAGTGATAATTTAGCGACTACCGTGCCCCACGAAGTCGCTCATTACGTGAGTGACTGTCTCTACGGGCTGGCAAAAATCCGCCCCCACGGTGAAGAGTGGCGAAAGATAATGGGGGTATTTAAGGCCGACGACAGCCGTACCGCCGATTATGATTTAAGCGGTATTCCGACTCGCCGCCAGCGTTATTTTGATTATCGCTGTGTCTGTCAGGGTCACCGCCTCTCTTCTCGGCGCCACAATAAACTGGCTCGTGGCGAGGTGAACTATCATTGCCGCCAGTGCGGTGAGAGCCTGAACTTTGTTGCGGCTTGCCAAGCCGCCCCGTAATCAAGATACTGCGCCCCTGAAATTGTTGGGCTTACATACGTAGGATAGTAAATATGAAAATCAGTAAAAACAGCGTTGTCGAGTTTGAATACAGCCTGAAAGATGGCGAAGGCAAAGTGCTGGAGAACTCCGAAGGGGGTGATGCAACCGTTTATTTACACGGTCACGGTGGCATGCTGCCAGCCCTTGAGCAAGAGCTCGACGGTAAGGAAGTGGGCGACCATCTTTCTGTTGATTTGAAACAGCCCTACGGCCCCAGCCACCCCGACAGTATTCAGCGCGTGCCCTTGAAACACTTGCGGGCTAAAAAACGGCCCGAGCCGGGTACCACTGTGGTGGTGCAAAGCAAAGAGGGGCAGCGACAGGTGACGGTGGTTAAGGTCGGTAAATTCTCGGTCGATGTCGATACCAATCACCCCTTCGCCGGGCTCGACTTAACTTTTGACATTACGATTAAAACTGTTCGAGAGGCGACTAAAGACGAGTTGTCCCATGGTCATTCCCACGGCGCCGACGGCACGCACAGCCACTAGCGGGCTGTTAGAACGGCCTGCGTTAAAATGGGGCGAAGGTCTAAAAATGGTCAGTGACTGGAGCGTGTATATGATCCGGGCTAGCGATCGTTCCCTCTACACCGGCATTAGCACTGACGTAGAGCGGCGCTTTCTTCAGCATCAAAGTGGTGCGGGGGCAAAGTACTTTCATGCCGGACGTCGGCCCGAGCAGGTGGTGTTTCGGGAGGCCGGGCACGATCGCTCCAGCGCCAGTCGACGTGAAGCGGCCATTAAAAAACTGCCGCGCAGTGAAAAACTTCGTATGGCTGAGAGCTGTACGGGTGAGTCCCGCGAACATTCGAGAGTAGAAAAATGACGACGACCGATCCTGAGCTACTACTGCGTGCCAAGCTAGAGGGCGAAACGGCAAAAATGCCCTGGCGTGAGCTGCAGCGTTTTTTCGCCAACGGCACGGCCATTTATGTGGCGCCGGCTCTGGATTTGGTCGACGTTGGCGCCGAGATGTCGAGCAATAATAAAACACAGATTGAAGCCTGGCAGGCCAGTGGTGAGCTCGGTCAAATTAGCGATGCCCTGGCTCTGGAGTGGTACGAAGCTAATGCGCTGATGTGGTCGGTGGTGGTCAGGCCCTGGGTGCTGGTGCAGCCCATTCTGCAGGATTAATAATCGTTTTGAGTGGCTCGATCGGTGGTGCGTCAGCGCTGTTCTATTTATTTATTTGTAATTGCTGGGATTTTACGTATCTTGTTGCCTCTATAAGAGAGAATGTTTATTAATCCTGTGAGCCAATACCCGCTCTATGCCCCGATAAAAAGAAAGTGTGGGCGCGGGTTGATATATATTGGCATGGTCGTTGACTCGATAGCTGGAGGGTGAAAACCCGCTGTGGGACAGTCTGCGTTCATAGCTTATTTCTAAAAGGGGAAGTCAATTGGATTTAGCTACGCTAATAGGTTTTGTCGTTGCGGTAGGCATTATTGTTGCCGCCATGATTATGGGCGGTGGAATAATGCCCTTTGTGGATCTGCCTTCTATGGCTGTGGTCGGCGGGGGTACCCTTGGCGCAGTGATGATGCAATACAACTTCGGTCAATTTGTTGATGCTATAAAAGCAGGCTTGAAGGCCTTGATGTATAAGGCTCAGGTGCCAGGTGATGTGATTCTTGAAATCGTCGATATGGCCAAGGAAACCCGCACCGGCGGTTTGCTTATCCTGGAAGAGAAAGAACCCAGTAGTGAATTTCTGGCTAAAGGTGTCTCCATGTTGGTGGATGGCATGGAAGCCGACGTCGTTACCCAAACATTGACAGCAGAAAGAAATAGAGCGGCGGTTCGCCACGATGATGGTGCAGCAATTTTCGAAAAAATTGCTGAAGTAGCACCGGCTATGGGCATGATCGGTACGCTGGTTGGCCTGGTGCTTATGCTCGGTAATATGGACGACCCGAAAAGTATTGGTCCGGCCATGGCGGTTGCCCTGTTAACGACGCTCTATGGTGCCTTAATCGCCAATGTTGTCGCTTCACCTCTGGCGGGTAAACTCGGCTTGCGCCGCAATGAAGAATTTTTGCTGCAGTCAATTATTATCGACGGTATTTCCGGTATGCAGGAAGGGCGTAACCCGCGGGTTATCGATGACATGTTACGGACTTATTTGCCAGGCTCTAAGCGGGATTTAGAAGGCAGTGAAAAAGAAGGGGATAAGTAAGCCCGTGGGATTAAGTTGTAACCTGGGCTTGCTATGAGCGACGAGCCGCAGAAAAAAGAAGGGGCAGGCGTACCGGCATGGGTGATGACCTTTGCCGACTTAATGACCCTGCTAATGTGCTTCTTCGTGTTGCTGTTGAGTTTTGCCGAGATGGATTTGATTAAGTTCAAACAAGTGGCGGGCTCGATGAGGGACGCCTTTGGTGTGCAGCGCATCGAGGAATCGGATCGCTCTGAAACAGATATGGATTTTATTGAGGCGCAAATTTCCGAGGTTCCCACCTTTGATAAAGTTGGTGATTTGGATTCTGTGGATTCCAAGGCCTTGGATCCTCAAGCCATGGAAAAGCTGCTGGAGGAAATGCAGGCCGAGCAAACTAAAGTCGAAGCATCGAAGCTGGCCGCCCTCTTGAGTGAAGAGATTGCCTCCGGGGCGATAGAGCTAGAAAGCACTAGCGATAGTATTATTATTCGTATTAATGAAAAAGCCTCTTTTCCCTCTGGGCGCGCTAAATTGCGTTCAGGTTTTGTTGAAGTGTTGGATAAAATTCATTTGGCCTTGTCTGAAGTTGAAGGCACGGTGACGGTGGCGGGGCATACGGATAATCGCCCGATTCATACCAAGCGCTTTCGTTCAAACTGGGAACTGTCAGCCGGGCGAGCGGTGTCGGTGTTACACGCCTTGCTGCGTTCGAATCTGTTGGACTCGCGGCGCTTCTTGATAGAGGGCTTTGGTGATTCCCAACCTCTTGTCGCCAATGACACTCCTGAAAACAGGGCGCGCAATCGTCGTGTTGAGATAACCCTGATATTACGAAAAGTAAATGGTGAGATCCTTGGCCTGGACGATGGAGGTGACACCGAGGGTAAGGCGGGGGCAGAATCTGAAGCGTCTATTTTGCCGGGTGCCGATGAAGCTGTAGAAGCGGCTGACGCCGACTCGGCAACTGCCGAACCAGAGCAAGAAGCTATACAAAACGATTTGGAGTCGCTTGAGTCAGAGCTGCCTTCACTAGATGCCGACATCCAGCTAGGGGAACCCCTTGGCAGGTCAGGTTCCGCACCGGCAGGCATAGAACAGGAGTTGCCAGGGGTAGATGCTCTTTTACCGGAGTATGATGGAGAGCTGGATACCCCTGAAGAGCTGGAGCTGTTATTACGTGCTCTGGATACGGCGGGCGAGCTACCTCTTGAAGACGAGTAAAATAATTAAAGATTACAGGTTAATAGGCATGGAAGAGAAAAGGCGGTTTTACCGAATTGATGATTCAGTTTCACTGAGTTATAAAGAGATCAGTGAGGCAGATCTGGACGATGCGATAGCGTCTTCGAAAGTGGACTCTGGGCGTCGACAAAAATTATTGAGCTCACTGGCCGAGCTCGATGGTCGCATCAATGCGCTGTTGATCGATATCGATGATCAATTGCCAGAAGTTGCCACGGTACTTAAACTACTCAATCGTAAAATTCATATTGTCGGCCAGATGTCTGACAGTGCTGAATCGAGTGGCGACGAGGATGTGATTCCTAGGCCCACTCATCAGATTAGCCTCAGTGCTAGCGGTGTCTCCTTTCACGCCCCATCGAGTGTGCGGGTTCACGATTGTCTTGAGCTATCGCTGACCCTGTTTCCTGAATACTATTTTATTAAGGCCTTTGGTCGTGTGGTCAGCTGTCGTGACGCTTTGCCCTCGTCGCCAGATTTTAACAAGCTGGTGGCGGTGGATTTCGTTTTTCTCGATGATGACGACCAAGACTACATTATGTCTCATGTGCTGAAAAAGCAGTCTGCACTCTTGCGTGAGACGAAGAAAGTCTAGCCGCTCTATTTACGAGCGTCCTATTTTATAGCCTATTCCCCTTTGCCGGCATTTTTGTCGCGAGCCTTCTGGTAGAATTGCCGCCCGGTTTTTCTTCCCTTATTTTTGGCGTGGGCGTGGTTATGGCAAATCCCAAAGTTGGTTTTATTAGTCTCGGTTGTCCTAAGGCCCTGGTCGATTCTGAGCGCATTCTCACCCAGTTAAAGCTCGATGGTTATGATGTCACCCCCAGTTATGCCGACGCCGAAGTGGTGGTGGTCAACACCTGCGGTTTTCTCGATAGCGCCAAGCAGGAATCCCTCGACGCCATTGGCGAGGCGATGGCTGAAAATGGTCGCGTTATTGTCACCGGCTGCATGGGTGGTGAAGAGGCGCTAATCCGCGACACTCATCCCGGTGTGTTGGCAGTGACCGGGGCCCATCAATACGAAGAGGTGGTCAGCGCTGTACACGATACAGTTGCGCCACCGCCGGTCAGCCATGATCCTTTTACTGACCTGGTGCCAGCCCAGGGCATTAAGTTAACGCCT
>QNFO01000131.1 GCA_003646355.1 Gammaproteobacteria bacterium | reverse complement strand
GGATTTTGTACTGTCTTTAATCTTCTTCATTGAAGCCGTAATCCATTTCAGACCCAGGGGCCTGAATATAGTGCCCTTGTATATATTCAACACCACCCTGCCAAAGTGTAGGGATTAACGTAGGGCTTTCAACAAAGGGGGCAATACAGTGTTGCTCCTTTTCTTTCAACAAGCTGATTAATTGCTGTGTTTCCTCCTGCGCTTCTCCCCCAGCTTTGATATTTTCGATAAGTTGCCTATCGAGTTTGACAAAATTTACAGCTAGTTTTTCTAATACTAATAGAGGATTGCTGGAAAGGCCAAAATGCGTCATGGCAACTTTACAGCCAATGGCGTTGAGCTGCCGAATGAGTGTTTTACTTTGCGCTATGTAGCGACCGGCATCATTTTCACGTAGTTGAAAGGTGATATTAGCCGGTGGGGTGTTGGCCGTTCTTATGGCCAGCTTTAACCAGGGGCTAAACTTTTCATCATTTATTGTGGCAGCACTGAGGTTAATAAAAAGACAAGTGTTGGGTGCGGTCTTGTGTTTTTCGCCAAGCTTCTTAATGGTTTCGAGAATAACCCAGCGATCTATTTCAGTCGCGATTGGACTATCAAAAACTTTACCAATGAAATCGGGTGGAATATTTTCGGGATATTCCTCAATTTTTGGTCGCATGAGGACTTCGTAAAACTCTGCGCTTTCATCGTTAAGGCCAACAATCGGCTGAAAGGCGATCCCGATCAGCCGCTTTTCGAGCAACTGCTGACCAAACAAGGTGATCTTTTCTTCAGAGTCGACACTGAAGTCAGTTTGAGTCAATGCATCCATTACATAAACTTTGTCTCCCCCCGGGATATTTGATAAACCTGTATCGGCATCCTCAAGGGTTTTCAGGCACTGCCCGATGCATACCTGGGCAGAGGCGGTGTTTTTGGTAATAAGGCCGATACTGGCACTGATTGATCGGAGCATGTTTTGCGCTCCCACCTGAAAAGTATGTTCGGCGACCTGTTGGCACAAACTTGCAGCGAACTGTTTGCCCTCCTGCAAGGTAAAACCAGCAATAACAAAGTTGATGACACCTTGTTTATCGCAGCTATAAACAATGGTGTTGTTTGTTTGCTCGACAACAAAGGTAGCCAGTGCCTCTAAGGTTTGATTGGCATTATCCTCGCTGGTATCCCTTCGAATTTGCTCATCTTGTTCAGACTGAATACACAGGATTAGGCTATCTTTTCCATCGCCGCTCTGAGCTGAACTAATGGCCAGATCAATATTGTTGAGAGTGACTTGCGGGTCTACCGTCAAGGCGGGCGTTTGCTGGGCTGGGGCCTTGTCTGACAGTGGCGTTATTTCAGTTGCGATTGACGCAATATCTTCATCTATTTCAAGCGTGTCTAAATCAATTTCGGATAGATCTAAGTCAAGTGATTCGAACTTTATTTCAGCAACATCAGTTTCATCAATTTCATGTAATTCAAGCTTTATCTCGTCCACAACTATCTCGGGTAACTCTAAATCTATTTCAGATAATTCTAACTCAATCGCAGAAGAATCTATTTCAATTTCCGTGGTGTCGCTTTCTTTAGCTCCGCCAATATTGGTAACCACATTTCTGGCGGTACTATTCTTAATGAGGAATTGTAGAGCTGCATCACCCTGATATTCTATCTGGCAAATATTTGTTTCGACGTCTGTTTTTTGACCGTCTGTTGTGACGAAGCTGAGACTAATGGTGGATTTCCCCACCTCCTTTTCAGCATCAAGTGGCTTAAGAAAAGGTTTTATTTCATCCTGGAAGCTGGAATCAATAGTGTCAATGACCGGCGCCATAATAATATCGTCGGGGTCACTGTAGCCAATAAGCTGGCTAAAGGGCTCATTAGCGTAGATATAGGTGCCATCTTGAACAAGGGCAATGGCATTTTTTGAAGAATCCATTAATTCTTCACAGCGTGTTTCAGCAGAGCTATAACGTTCTTTCCAGTCGAGTTGTACGCGGCGCTGCTCCAGCTGCTCCAGAGTACTCGCTGTGGCGAGTAGAAAATATTGATCTTCGTCTTCGGGGATTACGTAGGTGGCCCCCATGCGGATGCCTTCGACAACACTGACAATCTCATTACTATTACTGATGAGTATCGCGGGTACATCAAGGCTCTGACCACGAATGCTGGCCATTAATTTTTTGGCAGGCAGGGTTGCCGCCTGCAGGTGGCCAATGGCTAAATCCCAATGCCGACTTTCTAATAGTGACGCGAGTTCTTCAGCAGAATCTACGACTTCTGCATCCACTTCATAGGATGCACCCTCAAGCAGGCTGATTATACGACTGGCGTCATTGCTATCATCATATGCGATGAGTAGGTTCAAAGTTCCTTCTTTTGCCATAGATGGTCTTCTTTCGCTACGGGGTGATGACAAGAACTGCACCATTTGGGCGCTCTTATCGTTACTATTTATTGCAGCATTATACGATTCAATGACTAGCCCTTGTACACTAATTGGCTTGAATAATGCCTGCTGTGTAGCAAAGTGAAGATAGAAATACCTAAAAACATACCAATTGATCCGTATTGTGGGCCTGGCGTCGAGTTTATCTTGAGTTTAGAGGCTAGTCGTTGCTGGGAAAGTTAGGGCTTGTTTGGAGCCTGCCCCGGCTTGTTCACAGACAAAACGTGGCACCAAATAACCCGGCAAGAGATCCAATAATGCCTGTTGTAGTTGCTGAACTTTGTCGTTGCTAACATCGAAGTGGGCAGCACCGGCCACCTTGTCTAAACGATGAATATAGTAGGGCAGGATACCGGCCTCAAAAAGCTGTTCCGATAGTGCGCCCAGCGTTTCTACCGAGTCATTGACCTGTTTCAACAAAACCGATTGATTGAGTAATTCAATACCGTTGCGTTTTAATGCTTGTGCCGCCTGAGCAACAGCTTGATCAATTTCATTGGGATGATTGATGTGCCAGACCATCACCACCTTTAAGCGCGTAGTCGTCAGCCAGTGTAAACAGCTTTGGTCGATGCGAGAGGGGATCACCAGAGGCAATCGGGTGTGTATGCGCAGGCGCTTAATATGGGGGATGGCCGCAATTTGTTGTGTGATCCACAGCAAAAAATTATCGTTAGCGGCGAGGGGGTCGCCGCCGCTGTAAATCACTTCACTGATGCTCTCATCATTAGCTAGATAATCCAGTGCCGCCTGCCATTCGCTCTTGCCGAGCGTATTGTCCTCATAGGGGAAGTGACGGCGGAAACAGTAGCGACAGTGAATGGCGCAGGCTGGACTGATGATTAGCAGAGCGCGCCCGTGGTATTTGTGGACGACACCGGCAATTGGATTGGCGTCTTCTTCGCCCAGTGGGTCGTTGCTAAAACCGGGTGCGGACAGCATCTCTGCACTAAGGGGTAATACCTGTTTAAGTAGAGGGTCGTTGATATCGCCTTTGCGCATGCGCTGTACGTAGGGCAGGGGTACACGAATAGACCAGGCTTGCTGAGCGGCGACACTGCTGTCTAATTGCGTCGGATTAATCTCGAGTCGTTTTAATAATACAGCGGGGTCGCGGATGGCTGTGGCGAGTTCTTCCTGCCAAGAAGGCTGGTGCGCATCGGTGCTGGTGTGGGGTATGATGTCGGCCGTCAAAATGGTCCCTGAATAACGCAAAGAGGTAATAATGGCCAACTATTCTACCAATGAATTCCGCTCCGGTCTTAAAGTCATGCTCGACGGAGACCCCTGTTCAATTGTTGACAATGAGTTTGTAAAACCTGGTAAAGGTCAGGCCTTTAGCCGTGTGCGCCTGAAGAACCTAAAGACGGGTCGCGTTTGGGATCGCACCTTTAAGTCGGGTGAAAGCCTCGAAGGGGCCGATGTCAGCGAACAAAATATGCAGTATCTCTACAACGATGGCGAATACTGGCACTTTATGGAGCCCGAGACTTTCGAGCAGCATCAGGCCGATAAAACCTCTGTGGGTGATACCGCACTGTGGTTACGCGAGCAGGATACTTGCATCGTCACCCTGTACAACGGCTCTCCGCTGGCAGTGACCGCGGCAAATCACGTCGATCTCGAAATCACTCAAACCGATCCCGGTCTGAAGGGTGATACGGCTCAGGGTGGTACTAAACCTGCGACCCTCAGCACCGGCGCGGTGATTAAAGTCCCACTATTTTTAAACGAAGGTGAGATGGTGAGTGTCGATACCCGTACTGGGGAATACCTCAATCGCGCCAAAAAGTAAGCGGCTCAGGTTTTCCCGTGAGCAATAGTCGCTTAAAAAATGATTATTAAAGGGGCTGCTTAATCGTGTCGGGTGATAGCGACACAGCGATTGAGTGGCGCCCGAGCGCGTCAAACGATGTTTTAATAAAAAGAGCTCGTTTGCTGGCACAAGTGAGAGAGTTCTTCGCATTGCGCTGCGTACTCGAGGTTGACCTGCCCGTGCTGGGTGAACGTACCGTTAGCGATCCCCATCTCGATAGTTTGTACACCGAGGCCCCTCGGCGTTATTTACAAACCTCACCCGAATATTTCATGAAACGTTTATTGGCAGCGGATAGTGGGCCAATCTACGCCCTCGCCAAAGCCTTTCGTGCCGGTGATAGAGGGCGTCATCACAATCCCGAATTTACCTTGCTGGAATGGTATCGCCCCGGCTGGGATGAAAGTCAATTGATGGAAGAGCTTGCTGATTTGTTGGCGAGTGTCGGCTGTGCGCCGAATGCCGGCGCTCTGCGTGTTACCTATCGCGATATTTTTTTGGCCACGGTGAGTCTCGACCCTCACCAGGCAGGTCTTGCGGAGTTGGCCAGGCTGGCGAGTGATATTGCCCACCGAGACATGGGTGGTGAGAGCCGAGCCACTTGCCTGGATTTGATCTTTAGTTTTGAAATAGAAGCCCGCTTACCCCCGGGGATCGTGTTTGTGCACGACTATCCCGAGTGTCTGTGT
>QNFO01000130.1 GCA_003646355.1 Gammaproteobacteria bacterium | reverse complement strand
TGAACAGGATTTACAGGCCGAGCGCTTAAAGCCCTCAACCAACAAATATTCAGCCTGAATATCAAGAACTTTAACGACTTCCTCGATCAATGAACGGACTCTCCGTGTGATGCCAGGCTAAGAAATTGTTGTCGGGCATAGAAACCCCGAGGCCGGCTTGTCACTGGCGCAGGTGTTTGCTTTGATATTACTCAGGGGTCTGCTCTGAGGGGCTTCTAGCAGGCAGGAATATTGAATTCGACGGGCGGAAACTACGACTGGCCTGCTGCGACATCAAGCGGTGCATATAAGCCTGGATTTGAAGATCGCTCTCAACATTATTTGCGCTCGCCTCTACTTCAACTGGCTTAACTGCAGCGTAATTCTGATGACTATTATAAGAGCCTGTACTCGCTGTACGAGCTGTAGCCTGGGGCACTTCAAAGCCAGAAGGCAACTGAAACTGCGGGCCTTGCTGATCACTTTTCCCGGCTTTTATTTGAACCCGGTTTTGAGTGTCGCTCTGAGCGATAAGGGGTACAGACGCCGAGGGCTCAAAAAACTGATATTGCTGAGCCCCGAAAATGGCAAGCACAGCCACACTCGCCGCTATGGCCATTCGCCCCACGGCCTGACCCCAATGCCCACTACGCTGGGGTAGCGGCTCATTGACCAGGGCCATACTTATTGCGGCCCTCAACTCAGCGGAGGAATCAACAAAGTCGACTGGAAGCTCTTTACGCATTGCACTAGCGGCAAGATGATAGCGCGACCATGTCGCGTTTAGCGACTCTTCTGAACTCGTCTCGCGCATGACACGATGAAGTTCCAGCTCAGACGCTTCGTCATCCATCAATGCCGAAAGTGTCTCTCGCATTTTACCGCCAAGCTGCTCATTCATAGGATCAGGCCTTCCAATGACTCTTTAATTATTAATCTGTGTACGTTTTTAAAGGGGTGAGATCACAGGGTCTGATCAATCACAACTTATCTGACTTGAGCTGGCTGAAAAGGTTCCCGAACTTATGACAACACTTTTCCTTTTTATCGCTGTACCTAAAGGCGGCCATCGCACAGGGCTTTAACCTGTTTGTCGATGGCCTCTCTCGCCCTAAAAATACGCGAGCGCACTGTGCCCACGGGACAATCCATGACAGCCGCGATGTCCTCATAGCTCAAACCATCAAACTCCCGCAGACTCACCGCCGTGCGTAAATCCTCGGGCAAAGCCTTAATCGCCTTGTCGACAAGCTCCTGTAGCTCATCACGAAAGGCCAGGTTCTCGGGCGATGCGAC
Organism: Gammaproteobacteria bacterium; assembly: GCA_003646355.1. The sequence goes on along the minus strand of QNFO01000130.1, from coordinate 3,668 downwards.
ATCACGCAGCTTATCTGCACCGCTAAAATATTCAGCATCTTCCACCTCAACATCACTTGCTGGCGGACGTCGGCTGCGTGAAACAAGAAAGTTTTTCGCCGTATTAACAGCAATGCGGTAGAGCCAGGTATAAAACTGGCTATCACCACGGAAAGAACCAATTGCTCGATAGGCTTTAATAAAAGCCTCCTGCACAATATCTTTAACCTCTTCCCGATCGTAGATATAACGGCTGACAATCGCTGCTACTTTGTGCTGATATTTAATCACCAACAAATCGAAAGCGCGCTTATCACCCTTTTGCACACGGGCGACCAGCTGCTTATCGGTATCTGTGTCATTGTTGGCCGCCATTCTCTCTCCGTGTGTTGTACTTTTTTCAAACCCCTCTTGCTGACAGCCAATGACCCGTTTCGTTCACGATCGGCAAGCAATAGCATGTAGGCTTTTTTCGAACGCTATACTATCATGTCGCCCTCCCAGTAACTGCAGTAGCGCCTTGCGCGCTCCCTGAAAAAGCCCTAAGTGATTAGTCTGAAGTGAAAAAAACCTACCAATACGAAGTTCTTGTTATCGGCAGCGGTGCTGCAGGTATGACCCTCGCCCTGCACCTTGCCCCCGACCACCGTGTTGCTCTGCTGAGCAAAGACAAGCTGCAAACCGGTTCAACCTGGCTTGCACAGGGGGGGATCGCCGCTGTATTTAGCGAAGAAGATAGCGTCGACGCCCACGTTGCTGACACCCTCACGGCAGGCGCCGGACTCTGCCACGAAGACGTTGTACGGCAAACGGCAGAACAGGGGCCTGATGCACTGCAATGGCTGATCGACGAGGGTATGGAATTCAGTCGCAACGGGGAAAACAGTGACTACCACTTAACCCAGGAAGGCGGCCACAGTCATCGACGCATTCTCCACAGTACCGACGCCACCGGGCAAGCGCTGTCGAGCACCCTCGCAGAGCGAATACTCAGCACGCCAAACATTGATGTTTTTGAGCAGCACGTTGTCGTCGACCTCACTACCCAGGCAGACACTAACTCACGAAGCTTTCGCTGTAATGGCGCCTATGCCCTCGACACCGAGCGAGACAGGGTCTGCCTGTTTCAGGCAAAGGTGGTTATCCTCGCTACCGGCGGTGCCAGCAAAGTCTACCTTTATACCAGTAATGCCGACGGTGCCAGTGGCGACGGTATAGCCGCAGCCTGGCGCCGGGGTTGCCGTGTCGCCAATATGGAATTCAATCAATTCCACCCGACTTGCCTCTTCCACCCAAAAGCCAAAGCCTTTTTGGTCTCCGAAGCCCTGCGTGGTGAAGGTGCTCATCTATTGTTGCCCGACGGCAAACGCTTTATGTTCGACTTTCACCCCAAGGGTGAATTAGCGCCTCGAGATATTGTCGCCCGCGCCATTGACCACGAAATGAAACGCCTCGGCTGTGACTGCCTCTATCTGGATATCAGCCATAAGCCCGCCGACTTTATCGATAGCCACTTCCCCACTGTTAAAGCCCAGTGCCTGGAATTTGGTATCGATATAACCCGTGAGCGCATTCCCATTGTGCCCGCTGCCCACTACACCTGTGGCGGCATTGTCACGGATAAACAAGGGCGAACCGACCTCAACAATCTTTACGCTATCGGTGAGTGCGCCTTTACCGGCTTGCACGGGGCCAATCGCATGGCCAGTAATTCCCTGCTGGAGTGCCTGGTCTTTGCCCGAGCAGCTGCCGAAAGTATTCGAGAGTACATCGGCAATATCCCCGCCCCCAGTTACACCAAAGAGTGGGACTCCTCGCGGGTGACCTATTCCGATGAAGACGTCGTCATCTCCCACAACTGGGACGAATTGCGCCGCTTTATGTGGGACTACGTCGGTATTGTGCGCACCCGCAAGCGTTTGGAGCGGGCGGAAAACCGTGTGCGCCTGTTACAGCGAGAAATTCAGGAGTACTACAGTAACTATAAAGTGAGTCGCGATTTACTCGAGCTGCGCAATCTCGCCAAGGTAGCCGAATTAATTATTCGCTCCGCCATGTTACGTAAAGAGAGCCGAGGCCTGCACTACACCCTCGACCATCCGCAGTTATCCGCCGTCGCTAAAGACACTATTCTGGTACCGATGAATTTTGCGGGGCAGGATATTATTGTCAGCAAGAATTAATCAAATCAGCGGGGCTGCCTGGAAGGTTCTGTAGACTTTGCTTTGAGCAAAGTAATCAGCTCTCGGTATTTTTCAGCACCTAACAAATTGGGGGAAACAAAGAAACAATACCTCGCCCCCGCCACCGTTGTTAACCGCACTGCCGCAAGCCAACTACTGAAATAATCTAAGCCATAAGCGGATAAAGCATGATGACTGCCGTCAATGATGGCCGACGCGCTTTTATTCCTCACAACCAGGCTTTCTATAGATGCCCCCATCGCAAAGTTGCGCCGAGTACGAATCAAAACCAGTAAAAGTAATAACTCTAGCAAGCAACAAGCAATAACATTACTGGCTAAAAAAAGAATAAACACAGCGACCACGGCGACAACAAAATTTTGCAGGCGCTGAATTTTCTGGCGCTGAGTGGGAATCGATGCTTTAAAGTTGAACTCAGCGTGCAGGGGCATGCTGGCTGGAACGAATAATGGCAATAATCGTTGCCGTGTCTTTGTCCTGTGGCTCTTCACGACCCATCAGCCAGGCAAATAAATCCTGGTCTTCACAGCCCAGTAAATCTTGATAAAGCAATTGCTCTTCGGGCTTTAGCTGATCGTAAGTATTCTCGAGAAAGGCCTGAAATATAATATCCAGCTCCAGCATGCCACGACGACTTGCCCAAAAAAGACGATTTTTGTCCATACATTTATCCCTTGTGTCTCTACCGCTCATTGATTATCAGTACAGTAATTCGCACGCAAATTACCAGCAGATCATTATAATGCAAGCTCGAAGGACTACCCATCTAAATAGCGAACGAAAATGGCTGATACGAAAGACACTGACGCAATGAACAACTGGCTGAACTTTCTCGCCCAACAAGGTGCCACCATCAATGATGGATTTGCCACCTCCTTTGGCGAAACTCCGGCTGATTATCCCGAGTTAAAAGCCACCCTTGTTGATCTCAGTGATATGGGCATTCTGTCTCTGGAAGGCCCCGATACCAAACGCTTTTTACAGGGGCAGAGCACGAGCGATACCAGCCAACTCAACAAAGAGACATCCCTACCCGGTGCTATTTGCAACCCTAAAGGTCGAATGCTCACCTCCTATCAGGCCATTGAGCCCGTACTAGATAGAGTTCTACTCACGATGCACCGCCCTCTTGTTGAAACAACCATTAATAATATTGGCAAATATGCAGCCTTTTTCAAAACCACCCTGAATGACGTTAGCGAAGACTATCGCCTGCTAGGTCTTAGCGGCCCCGACTGCGAACCCCTACTTGCTCAGCTTTTTGACACCGTGCCCCAGGCTATAAACCAGCTTTGTATCGGTGAAGATTACTTACTGCTGCGCATCAGTAGCCAGCAGTTTTTACTGATCGTTGATGTAGCCGTCGCAGAAAAACATTGGCTAAGGCTATCGGCTAGTTTCAAGCCCGTGGGCATCGACTATTGGCAACTACAATCCATTCGTGCCGGCTTAGCCCAGGTGCGCGTTGAAACCCTCGAACAATTT
>QNFO01000129.1 GCA_003646355.1 Gammaproteobacteria bacterium | reverse complement strand
GCTGGTCATCAAGCCGGTCGATGCGATCGATGCGCAGGCTTAAAGGCAGGCCGCCGATGGACATAAAGAGCTGTTTTTCAGGGGCCAGTACGCTAAAGGCCTGGCGTTGCAGTTCTATGTCGAGCCATTGTTGCAGCAGTCGTTTAAGGCGTTGGGCTTCGATGGCGGCAAAGCGCGGGCCAAAAATATCACTGCGACTTTGATGTAAAGGTTGTAGGGCTTCGGCGATCACCTCTTCAATCGCCAGGTCGAGAGCGGCGCTATCTAAGGCTTTAACGCTGGCCTGATCGTGAAAGCGTGTCCAAAATAATTCCAGGCAACGGTGGACAATATTGCCGCGCTCAATGGCCGATAAACCACTGCTGGGCTCTGCCAGTGGTCGTGCGCCGAGTCGCCAGGTGGCAAAGGCATTAAAGGGGCTGCCAGCCTGTGCTTGAAGAATAGCGGTGCCACCACGCACACTTTTGTCGCCAGGTTGCAGTGGCGGGCCCTTACTAACATCGACTTGTTGCAATGCTACGTTTGGCAGCGCAGCGAGCAGAGGGTGGTGTACGTTGTTACTTGTTGGGTTTGCCGCCATGGCAGGGACAATAAGGGCTTGGGGCAGTAGGCGAGAGGCCTCGAGTTCGGTATCACCGTCTTGCGTCGCGTAGCTAAATACCAGGTTTTGACTGCTGTGCTGAAAGTCATGCAATAGCTGCCTGGCCAGGGTCAATTCCTGGCTGGCGCTGCTGCGGGGTAGTTGGTAGCGCTGCTGTAAATCGACGGGTAATAAGGGGTTGAGAGAGGTGGGCTGGGGCCACTGCCTGTCGTCCATGCCGGCAATCCACAGCTGGTCGAACTCCAGGCCGGCGGCTTCGAGCAGTCCGAGGATCTGTATCTGACTGTCGTGACTTTGCGCCTGGAATACCTCTGCCTGGGCCATGCGTGTGAGCTGTGTCAATGCGGCGACGGCGCTGAGGGGTTCGGTACTGGTGTCGAGACTGGCAAAGGCTTCAAGCAGGCTTAACCAATGCTGGTGTTGCTGGTATTCGATGCTGTCGAGGGTGCGGGGGCCGGGCCAGCCGAGGATGTCGAGACGCTGTGAAAACTCTTCGGCCCAGTCACAAAAGGGAGCAGTTTTAGGCTGGCGGCGTACACGCTCGGCGATGCTTTGCCATGCTTGCGCAAGCGATAGATTTTCGTTATCTGAGGAAGGGGGGGCTGCGGGATTTCCACTTTCAGGTGGTGTGCTGGCGGTCTGTCTTTCGGCCTCAGCGAGGCTGGCACGAAAAGCCGAAGGGGTATGCGCTAGCTTATTACTATCGCGCAACAATAGTTCACAGTGAGCGCGGGCAATCAATTGTTTATTCGCCGTAATGGCACTTGATTGTTGAGTATCTTCGCTCTCTGCTGGGGAAGAGAGACCCCAAAACGGGTCAGCGAGTAGGTGACACCAGCGCTCAAGCGGCAGGGCTTCTTCTTGTACCGCCAATAGACTCAATGCACTTTCTAACAGGGGCGTATGGCCAAGGGGGCTACCTGCAGAAAAGTTAAAAGGTGCAATGCTGCGCTCGCAATCGGGGAGGCCGTGTTCGGGCTGGAAGGTGTCGTGAAAAATCCGTGACACCTGCTGCTGAGTAGAGGCCAAGTTGCCGAACACAATGCCGATGCGCTGCTCGGGGTCGGCCTCATGCTGTGATTTGGCCCATTGGGCGGCGGCAGTGATTTCATTCGATTGGTCGCGGCAGGCTTGCAGGGTGGCATTGGCAGGCGCGGCATTAATTTTACAATGGCTAACATCTTTTGCGGCAGCGTCAACAATATCGCGATGCAGGGCTGGCAGGGTTTGAAAGCCGGCAAGAGTAATTGCTTTGTAGCCAGAGAAGTCCCCATCGTTAAAGGCTTGCTCAATAAGGCCCTGTGCCTGCTCCCAGGTGAGTAAGTGTTTTTGCTCGAGGGCACTATTAAATGCATCGAGCCAGCGTAGGAAGGACTCGCTGCCAGGATGGTGGCTATCACTCAATTCATGGCGTGGTACACGGCAGCGTTGTAGTTGCTGCCATGTTTGCATGGCCAATTCTGCAAGCGAGGGAATATCCGCCCCGGGGGGAAGTTGTTCATCTTGCGCGATGCTGGATCGCCAGAGTAATTGTTCGGCGTGGCTATCAATAACACCATGGCAGTTGGTAAGCAGGCCGGAGTTGTGGTTTTCAATAAGTTCGGCCCAGCAACTAGCGAGCCAGCCTTCGAGCGCTAGAACGAGGGGTTGGCGCCAGGTAAGCAGCCCCTGCTCGATACAGCGCTGCCCCCAGGCCTGAGTGATGTGACGGGCAAGACGGAAGTTTGGCGTCAGGATTAAATGCCCGGCCTCAATACTTCTTATCAGTGGGTCGATATTAAAAAAGGGTCGGGACATAAGGGTTAGTTGCTCTAGCGTACGGTCATTGGGGCAGCTCATTACCATCCTTTAGAGCCGATTGAGATACTGCCATAGACCCGCCTGAAAGTCCGTAAATCAGACTGTGAACTCGATTATTGGCAACTTTCACCCCCGGTGTTACTTGCTAGAAGGCGTGAGACACATAACAAAGGGCTGATATAGCGGTGGCAAGCCATTGTTTGTTCGAACAATGTTAACAGGGAGACTTGCGCCACAGAATTGCGGGGGGCATTTAATTAGCATGCACAAGGTTAGTAGACAAAAGGCTTGAACAGCCGATAGGAGGATGTGTTAGGTCAGTGCTCATTATGCTGATCCAGTTAATTTAACGCCTGGCGAGTCAGGCGTATTCATCGTTGAAGAAATGGCGTGTTGTTAAATATGAAAAAAATAAATTTAGTGTGTCTGGCAATTTGTACAGCATTGTTACTTGCTGCATGCGCACCAGCACCTCTAAAAATCTCGGATCATCATATTACTCCTGATGATAAGCCCGTGGTGGGCGATATTCCTAAGCCAGTGCTTGCCCATCAGCAAACGACACAATCATATAATCGTGAAAGTGGTGAAAGCATAAAAAATGACGCCTCTGATTTAATGGATGAGGTGTATTCGGTTGTTGTTAATAATGTTGATTTGCGAGAGCTGTTATTTGCCCTGAGCCGGGATGCAGAGATAGATGTTGATATAGCTTCAAACGTAAGCGGCACAATTACCATGAATGCCGTGGATCAGTCCCTGTTTCAAATACTTGATCGCATCGTAGGCCTATCTGACATTCGCTATGGTATGAATGGCGGTGTGTTGATGATAGAAAAAGATGCACCGTATTTCGTTCACTACGATGTGGGCTATCTGAATATGGGTCGCTCAAGTCGTTCAAATGTGTCGATATCCACCGAAGTTGCAACTACCGGTGTAGGTGCAGAAACTGATAGCTCGAGTAGTGGCGGCACTGGTGATAATAGCTCCAGCACTGTTATAAAGAACACTTCAAGCAATAATTTCTGGAAAACATTAACTCAGAATATCGAAGCCATTTTGCGCGGGGGCAACAGTACAGCTTCTGCATTTACAACGGCAGCCAATGATAATAGCAATGCTGCTGATGATGCTATGGATAATGAAAATAACCAGGCAGGCGCAGGTACCAGTGTAATTGTAAATTCTGAGAGCGGCTTACTCGCGGTTAAGGCTACAAAAAAACAGCACAGGGATATACAGCAATTCCTGGACCGTGTACTTGATGGTGCAAAACGGCAAGTGCTTATTGAAGCAAGTATTGTGGAGGTGAGGTTAAATGATTCTTATCAGGCTGGTGTCAATTGGAGTCGTATTTCACAGGTAGGGTCTAGTGGCTTCAGTTTTGTTCAGGATTTAATAGGTACGAATTTAGCTGATGCGCCAGTATCAACATTGAAATATTCCGGGGTTGGTAAGCATGACATAAATGCAACGATTAAAATGTTACGTGAATTTGGCGATATTAAAGTACTATCGACGCCTAAGTTGATGGTCCTTAATAATCAAACGGCATTGCTTAAAGTTGTTGATAATATTGTATATTTTTCAATTAATGTTGATGAGGATGTACAGGAAAACTTTATTAACAGAACATTTACCACAGACATTCATACCGTGCCGGTTGGTCTGGTGATGAGTGTTACGCCTCATATCACAAAAATTGGCGAGGTGATTTTGAATGTTCGCCCGACTATATCAAGAGTTTCACGTTTTGTAGAAGATCCAAATCCAGCGTTAGCATTAAGCGATGTAAAAAGCTTAATTCCCGAAATATCCGTGCGTGAAATGGAGTCAATGATGAAGATCAACGGCGGGGATACCGCTGTTATAGGTGGGTTAATGCAAGATGTACACGACGATGCTACGTCGGGTATATCTGGCCTGTCATCGTTGCCCTTTGTAGGAGGTTTTTTTAGTTACAAAGATAATCAATACACGAAGTCAGAATTAATTATTTTTATACGTCCCGTTATTATTCAACAGGCTAGCTTGAATAGCCCAGAATTAAAGCCTTACAAAAAATTGCTGCCTGGGTTATTTGATACGGATGAAGTGGAGTAAGGATAGTGAGTTTACTTCTCGATGCTCTGAAAGAAGCGGGTACTCATCGCAAGAGGGCCACGCAGGATGTAGAAGAAAAATTAGAATTATCTGAAGATGAGTTCGAGCTAGAGCTTAATCTGGATGAGCAGCCTATAAATACTAATAATGAAAATGCTCGGGAAATAAGTAGAGATCTACCTGGAATAGCTGATGCCAATAAGGATGATGAACGAGATTCAGAAAGCTTGTTTGGTGATGAAATAAAAGATAGAGGTCAGCATGCCTGGGTTGAACCAGCTTCGACAGAGGGCTCGAAACACAATAACGCTATGCTACAAAATGAAAAATGTGCAAATGCTGTGTTTCTTAATCGTAGTGGCAATAAGAACGAACCATCGAAGCTTGTTATTGCTGTAAGCATGCTGCTTTTGTTGGTAGTAATCGTAGCTGCTTATTTTTATTG
>QNFO01000128.1 GCA_003646355.1 Gammaproteobacteria bacterium | reverse complement strand
TGAGTTCAAGCCCGGGAATTACTCCTATTCCTGAAAGCCTGTCCAGGCTTGCGTGCGATTTAGTTGAAATATATACTACCTTGACTTTTTTCCCTGCTTTTATCAGCAAGCCGATAAAGCTAAAACTCTGGATCCCAGTCAACGAGAATTTCTCCAGCATCGGTATCGACCTTTAATAAGAACTGATCCACATAGGGAATCAGCCTCTCCTTCTGATCAATACTCTCCGCAGTTCCCTTGACCACCAGCACGTCATTGGCGCCGGTTTCGAGAAAACCCGATACTTCGCCAAGAAGTACACGTGCATCCCCAGCAACGCTATAAACCTGCAAACCCTGAAGCTGGTACCAGTACTGATCTCCACCTTCCAGGGCATCAAACTGTTCGCGCAACACGCAAATATCGAGACCACCTAAAGCCTCGGCTTCGTTTCGGTCATCAATACCGCACAAGTGTGCGACGGTGCCTTTACCCTGAGCCCGAAAGCTATCGGCTTTAAGCTCCTGCCAGCGGCCATCGATCTCGACCCGCCAGGGCTTATAGCTAAAGACATTTTCTGCAGGCTGGGTGTAGGAGTGAACTTTCACCCAACCTTTAATACCGTGGGCTCCAGTAATCCGAGCCACAACGGCATATTTATCAGGTTTATCCATTTCTACACTAAGCCCTATTTACCAGGCCCTGATTAACGGGGCCGAGAAATTAGGCTGCGGCTTTAGCGGCCTTTTTCAACAAACTAGCAACGCGATCAGACAAGGTAGCGCCTTTGCTAACCCAGTAATCGATGCGCTCCTGGTTAATGCGAAGCGGCTCTTCCTGCCCGCGGGCAAGAGGATTAAAAAAGCCAACGCGCTCAATATAGCGGCCATCGCGTGAACGGCGGCTATCGCTAACAGTCAGGTGATAGAAAGGGCGTTTTTTTGAACCGCCACGTGCTAGACGTATTATGACCATGAAATCTGTTTTCCTGTTTTTACCGAAGCAAATCTGCCGGAAGGGTAACTGCCCGTCCGGACGTACATTACGCGGGGCTTCATTAAAAGACTAAGACAACACGCCAAATTAAACGGCGCAGCCAAGCCAATCACAGCCCTACGGAAAGGCGCGGTATTTTACGTTAATTCAAACTCAAATAAAACCATCTTCTCAGAACAATTTTAAAACACTTAGCGACGGAAGCCGCTAGGCGGCATGCCGCCACCCTGAGCACCGCTTTGCGCCATCATACTTTCCATGCCGCGCATCATCTTATTCATGCCCTTGCCCTTCATTTTCTTCATCATTTTGCTCATTTGCTTGTATTGCTTGAGCAGACGATTGAGGTCCTGAATGCTGGTGCCTGAGCCTTGCGTGATGCGCCGCTTGCGCGAGCCATTGAGAATATCAGGGTTAGATCTTTCGACCAATGTCATCGAGTCAATAATGACCGACATACGACCAAACTGTGAAGTCAGGTTTGCCTGTTCAGCCATCTGCGCCATATTGCCCATACCCGGTATTTTTTCGAGCAAGTCACCCATGCCACCCATATTTTGCATTTGCTGCAACTGGTCACGCAGATCGTTGAGGTCAAAGCGTTTGCCCTTTTGAACCTTCTTGATCAGCTTGTCGGCTTTCTTCTTATCGACCTTGCGCTCAACTTCTTCGATCAGCGAGAGCATGTCGCCCATGCCGAGAATACGCGAGGCCACACGCTCGGGATGGAAGGGTTCGAGAGCATCGGTTCTTTCACCAACACCGAGGAATTTAATCGGCTTGCCGGTCACCTGTCGTACAGACAGGGCCGCACCACCACGGGCATCGCCATCGACCTTGGTCAGAATAACGCCGGTCAACGGCAGCGCCTCATTGAAGGCACTGGCCGTATTGACGGCATCCTGACCAATCATGGCGTCAATAACAAAAAGGGTTTCGACCGGCTTTACGGCGGTATGAAGGTCCTTGATTTCAGTCATCAAGGCTTCGTCAATATGCAGGCGACCCGCCGTATCGACGATCAGTACATCGGCAAAACTTTTGCGCGCCGCGGCCAGTGCAGCTTCGGCAATTTCGACCGGACTCTGCTCGGCAGTACTGGGGAAGAACTCAGCACCGACTTCTGCCGCCAGTACTTCAAGCTGTTTAATCGCAGCCGGGCGATAAACATCGGCACTGACCACCATGACTTTTTTCTTTTCGCGCTCGCTCAAATAACGCGCCAACTTGGCAACAGAGGTGGTTTTACCCGCACCCTGCAAGCCGGCCATTAAAATGACGGCTGGCGGCGCCGCAGCCAGATCGAGGCTCTCGTTACTGGAGCCCATCACCAGTTCGAGCTGGTCCTGCACAATCTTTAGAAATTGCTGACCCGGATTAAGACTGAGGTTGACCTCCTGACCCACCGCTCTATCGCGCACCTGGTCAATAAAGGTCTTGACCACCGGCAGGGCGACGTCAGCCTCGAGCAGCGCCATGCGCACTTCGCGCAGGGTATCCTTAATATTCTCTTCACTGAGGGTCGATTTGCCAGAGATGGCTTTCAGGCTATGTGAAAGACGATCACTAAGATTTTCAAATAGAGCCATGGTCTTGTTATTCCCGCTTAAAAGGTTATTTCCGCTTCAGGTTGGGCGTTAGAATGAGCGATTCAGCCCCACAGTATAACCGATCAAAACCCTCACCGGCAGTAACCTGGCGAGACTCGTAACGAATCATTCGTCGAACAGATCCAATCGGCCACGGGCTTGAGCGCAGGCTTTGCGCCACTGCCTTTCTGTGCCAAACTCAACGAATCTGATCAACACGAACAGCTGTTATGTCCGTACAACTTACCGCCGCCCTCGCCATTACCTGCTATCTGTCTGCCTTCGGCCTGCAGGTTCGCGCTAGCTTGCAACCCTCTGGTAGCACCACATCCATCGCCAAAGGCTCGGTACTCGGGCTTAGCTGCCTGGCTTTAGCCGCCCACTTTGCCACCAGCTGGCAACAGATTTTTACCGATTCGGGCACCAGTTTCAGCTTACTGCCTCTCTCGGTAGCGATATTTATGGTCATCAACCTCATGGTTGTGGCCGGCAGCCTGCGCCGACCCTTTCACAGCCTTTTCCTACTGCTGTTTCCTTTCAGCGCCCTGGCTTTAGCTCTATCGTTACTACCCCTTTGGCAAAGCCCACCCCGCAACAACCTGCCTCTGGGCTTAAGTCTGCATATACTGCTTTCGATTATTGCCTACAGCCTGCTGAGTATTGCTGCACTTGAAGCGCTCTTTCTCGCCTACCAAAACCGCCAACTCCACCAGCACCACAGCAGCGCTTTAATGCGCATACTGCCGCCCCTGCAAACTATGGAAAGCCTTTTGTTTGGGCTGGTCATCACCGGCTTTACGCTACTGACACTGGCATTGATTAGCGGCCTGCTGTTTGTCGATAACTTCTTTGCCCAACACCTGGTGCACAAAACAGTGTTCTCCATCGTCGCCTGGCTGGTTTATGGCATCTTGTTATGGGGGCATTTCCGCTGGGGCTGGCGGGGTAAAACGGCGACGCTGTGGACACTCGGTGGCTTCACCTTATTAATGCTCGCCTTCTGGGGCACTAAGTTTGTCCTCGAGGTTATTCTCGCGTAAAGCCAGTTGCCAAGCGCTGCAAACTCCTTCAACATGAGCGGCCTTTAGCTACGAGAGCTTAGTCCCTCTTTGAACGACGCCCCGATATGGTTGCTTGCCAGTGTGCTAACTGGCCTCTTAATTATCTCTGCTTTCTTCTCTGGTTCCGAAACGGGCATGATGTCCCTCAATCGTTACCGACTGAAGCATCTCGCTAAAAAAAGCCGTGGCGCCCGCCGCGCGCAAAAGCTTCTCGAACGCCCCGACCGCCTGATCGGCATTATTTTGATCGGCAATAATGCGGTCAATATTCTCGCCTCTATTATTGCCTCCATCATCAGTATTCGGCTGTTCGGACCTGAAATCGGCATTTTTGTCGCCACCCTCGGGCTGACTTTTGCCATTCTGATTTTCTCAGAGGTGACACCAAAAACCATCGCCGCCCTGCACCCTGAAGCTGTCGCTTTTAAGGCCAGCCATATTCTCAAACCGCTACTGAAAATTGCCTATCCACTGGTGTGGATAGTGAACCATCTATCCAACGCGCTGGTGCGCTTACTCGGCTTCAACCCTTTAAAAAAAGTTGACGACAGTCTCAGTAAAGAAGAGCTGCGCACGGTGGTGGATGAAGCCAAGGAAGAGAATCTCTCCTCGCGCCACCAGGATATGCTGATCAGTGTTCTTGACCTGGAAAAAATTAGCGTCAACGATATTATGGTGCCGCGCAGTGAAATTCTAGGCCTCAACCTGGAGGATGACATCGACACGCTGGTCGAGTGCATCGTCAAAACCGAACACACCCGTCTGCCGGTCTACGAGGGCGACATCAACCAGATAGTCGGCATCCTCCACATGCGCAAGGTCAGCCGTATATTGCGCGGCGGCGAAGGCGAACTCACCAAAGAAGCCATCAAGCGTTTCGCCAACCCCACCTATTTTATTCCCGCTGAAACGCCTCTGCATATTCAGCTGATTAACTTTCAGAAGAATAAATACCGCCTCGGGCTAGTGGTCGATGAATACGGCGAAGTTGAGGGTCTGGCCACTCTCGACGACATCCTCGAAGAGATCGTCGGCGATTTCACCACCAATATTTTCGAGCACGAAGACGAAATTGCCAAACAGGATGACGGCACTTACCTGATCGACGGTGCCGCCAATATTCGCGATATCAATAAGACCACTAACTGGGATTTGCCGGTGGACGGGCCGAAAACCTTGAACGGTCTGGCCCTCGAGCATATCGAGAGCTTCCCCGATGCCAGGGTCAGTTTCAGTATCGACAGCTATCGACTGGAAGTCCTCGCGCTCTCAGAAAAAATGATCAGTAAGCTAAAAGTTTGGCAGGTACCAGCAACGCGACAGGAAGAGGGCTAGCAG
>QNFO01000127.1 GCA_003646355.1 Gammaproteobacteria bacterium | reverse complement strand
GGTGATGCGATTGGTAAAACTCAGGTCTTAATGCACGAGCTTAACGGCGAAATAAAAGTCATTACCCAGCAAAGTAAGCAGCAGGTTGAATCGCTGAGCTGGGATACCGAAGAAGAGTTGAAACGCACACGGGAAATGGGCGCTAACCTGAATACGGTGGCCGCTGCGGGTGAACAACTATCTGTCAATATGAAGGATATTTCTGTCAATGCGCAAGAATCGCAAAACCACCTTGGCGAGGTGGTGCTGACGACCACTGAATTGTCTGCTGCCGCCAAAGAAATTGCCCAGCGAACAGAGCAGGGGCGAAAGATAAGTGCCAAAGCGGTGGCCGATGCCGAAAAGGCCGCCAAACAATTTGCCAACCTTGAAGCCGCCGCCATCGAAATCAGCAAGGTAACGAATACCATCTCCGAAGTGTCCGATCAGACCAAGCTATTGGCGCTCAATGCAACCATTGAGGCGGCGCGAGCAGGGGAGGCGGGGGCCGGGTTTGCCGTGGTGGCCAGCGAGGTAAAAGAACTTGCAGCACAAACTAGTGAGGCCAATGCGGGCATTAAAAGTAAGATCGTTATTATTCACGATGCCATTCAGTCGAGTGTGAGTTCGATACGGGAGGTGGCCAAGGTGGTCGCTGAAATCAACGAGATAGTTTCCGCCATTGCGGCGGCATCGGAACAGCAATCGTTGGCGACTGCGGATATTTCTGCAAAGTTGGCAGCGGCCAGCACGGGTATGGGTGCAGTGAGCACCAGTGTCGGCGAGGGCGCTGCGGCAACGGAGGAAATGAATGTCAATTTGAGCTCAGCTGTGGGTTTGCTGGGTGATTCAATCGAGGCCATGAATACCCTGGTGGAAACCAATACCGGGACTGCGGCGCAGAATTTTTCTCAGGCGACCCTGTTGGGTAACCGCAGTGCTGATGTGATTCATCTCTACGAGGGTTTGCAAATAGATGAGGCGCATCGGGTGGCGGATCTCTCCGAGAAGGGCCTGTTTCGCTTTGGCCCCAAGTGGAGCGTGTTGGTTGAGCAAATGGACCGTGAACACCAGAAGATTTTTGCCTACTGCAATGAAATCCACGCCATGATAGCGGCCGGTAAAAAGCAGGAAGAGGCCCTGCCCATACTCAAGGCACTGGCAACCTATACTGCCCACCATTTCGCTGAAGAAGAGCAATTGATGCGGGTTCACAACTACCCCGGTTTAGAGCAACAAGTTCAGGCGCACACCGATCTATTGGATAATGTGGGGCAAACCATTAATACTCTGGATGAGGGTGGCAAGGTCAATATGATCGATGTGATTGCCTTTATCGTCGATTGGTTGACCGGGCATATTCAGTACGAGGATATTGAGTACGGGCGCTATTTTAAAGAGCGGGATCTTGTTGTTTGAGCGGGGCTCGGCTGTGAGTGAAAGCAATGATGCAGGACTCGCACTACGCGCCATTCACCAGACACTGGGCGGCAACGGTGGCGAATTATTTGACACTTTGGTACGTAAACTCAGCGAGGTGCTGGGTTTACGAGCGGCGTTTATCACCCGCGTGTCGGGCCAGACCATCGAGGTTTTTAGCGCCTGGCTGGATGGTAAAAGGCTCGATAAATTTGAAGTTGGTTTAATCGGTACGCCCTGTGAACAGGTGCTGGCGCGTGCCAAAAGCCTGTACTTCGACGATGCCTGCCAGTGTTTCCCCCACGCCCCCTATCTCGCCCGTGTGGCACCCTACTGCTACATGGGTACACCTATTGCCGATTGCGGCGGTAGCCCGGGTACTTTAGTGGTGATGGCTGATAGCGCGATAAAAGATGTTGTTAGCGTGCAGCAGACCCTGGAAATATACGCGCAAATAATTGCTGGCGAATTTAAGCAGCGCAGTTTGCTGAGTAAACTTGAAGCCAGTGCTGAAAGCGTCCAAAAAAACTTTGCACAATCCCTCGACCCCCAGTTTTTTCACGATTTAAGAGGTCATTTACTGGAGGTGAATGATAGTGCGTTGACGGTCTTCGGTTACAGTCGAGAGGAAATAAAGCGCTTAGATTTTCGTGATCTGACACCCAACGATGCTAAGACTCGGCGCATCAACTGCGAGGCCATTAAGGCGGTGTTGTCCCGGGGTGCACACCGGTTTGAGACTCGCTGCAAAAATAAAGAGGGACAATTGTTCGACTGCGAGGTGACGACCAGTTTACTTAAAGTGGGTGGTAAAGAGCTCATTCAGTCGCGCGTGGAAGACCTGAGTTCGGCTCAACAAGAAAGAGGTGAGTTATTAAAGCTTTCCCGAGCGGCGGAAGCGAGCTCCTCGGTGATTATGATCACTGATATCAACGGCCACATAGAATACGTCAATCCTAAATTCACCCAGCTCACGGGCTATTCTCGAGAGGAGGTGATGGGTAAAACGCCGCGTATCTTAAGTACGGGGCAGGCTCCTCTGGATACTTACAAGACTCTCTGGACAACGATTCTTGGCGGTGATGAATGGCGCGGTGAGTTTCGCAACCGAAAAAAGAATGGCGATTTTTATTGGTGTCGCAACTCTATTTCGGGCATTAAAGATGAGCGTGGCAAGCTGAGCCATTATCTGGCGATTCAGGATGATGTCAGTCGCGAATATGAGCTCAAGGAAAGGCTCAGTTATCAGGCCTCCCATGACCAGTTGACGGGACTCTATAATCGGCATGAGTTTGAGAGGCGCACCGAAATCTTGTTGGCTAAGTTGCACGCTGAAAAGGCCGAGCACGCCATCTGTTTTCTCGATCTCGATCAATTTAAAGTGATTAACGATACCTGTGGCCACGCTGCGGGTGACGAATTGCTGCGCCAGCTCGGCCCGCTACTACAGAGTGTGGTCAGGCAGAGAGACACTCTGGCGCGGGTGGGTGGTGATGAGTTTGCCGTGTTGATGGAGTACTGCTCGCTAGACAATGCTGAGCGTTTGACGAAGGCTCTGTTAAAAGCCTTGCAGAATTATCGTTTTACCTGGGGTGACTCGACATTCAGGGTTAGTGCCAGTATTGGCCTGGCGGAGATCACAGAGGATGTCAGAGATTTGTCGACCCTACTTAAAAATGCCGATGCGGCTTGCTACATGGCAAAAGATTCGGGGCGCAACCGCGTGCACCTTTACTGCCCCAATGACCAGGAATTGGCTCAGCGGCAGGGGGAAATGGAGTGGGTAAGTCGCATTTATCGGGCCATGTCAGAAAATCAGTTTTGCCTCTATGCTCAGGCCATTAAATGCCTTGATCGCGGCACAGGAGAGGGAAGGCACTATGAGATATTACTGCGAATAATTGATGATGACGGCGTGATGATAGCCCCTGGTGCTTTCCTGCCTGCAGCCGAACGCTATAACCTGATAGCGGAGCTCGATCGCTGGGTTGTAACAGAAACCATCAAGTTGATTGTCGCAAATCCAGCATTTATGGAGTCAGTGGGCTTTATCTCGATTAACTTATCAGGCAAGACCCTCACCGATGAATCTTTTCTGGGCTTTCTGCTGACAAGTTTGCAAAAATCGGGGCTCAATGGGGAAAAAATCTGCTTTGAAATTACTGAAACTGCGGCAATAGCTAACTTAAATGTCGCTCAGAAATTTATTCAGGCACTGCAGGAAATGGGCTGTAAATTCGCCCTCGATGACTTTGGTAGCGGCCTGTCTTCCTTTGCCTATCTAAAAAACCTTGCCGTGGATTATTTGAAAATAGACGGCATGTTTATCAAGGACATCGCCAGTGATGAGATTACCCACGCCATGGTTAAATCCATCAATGACATTGGCCATGTGATGGGTATGCAGACGATTGCCGAATTTGTCGAGAATGAGGAAATTGAAGAGTTGGTAAGAGAGCTTGGCGTCGATTACGCCCAGGGTTATGGCATAGAAAAACCCCAGCCCCTTAGCGAAATTCTGGCAAAACCCATTACACTAGGTGTCTAAACAATAGAGTGAAATGGGAGAAGGGAAAATGGCCAGGTTTGAAAATAAAACAGTAGTCATTACCGGTGGTGCCGGGGGTATTGGTTTGGCCGCGGGCAAGCTGTTTGCCCGAGAGGGGGCCAATGTGATGTTGGTGGATTTGACAGAAGATGCCTTGCAGGCTGCAGCTCAAGCTATTGATGCTGGCGATAGGGTGAGTTATCAGCTTGCTGACGTGTCAAAGCCCGAGCAAGTGCAGGGCTATGTAAGGGCGACGCTGAAACGCTTTGGCAACATCGATTACTTTTTAAACAATGCCGGTGTCGAGGGCGTGGTGGCACCGATTGTCGACTCGCCGATAGATGCTTTTGATCAGGTGATGGCGGTCAATATCAAGGGTGTGTGGCTGGGTTTGAAATATGTGATTCCAGCGATGCTCGACAATGGTGGCGGTAGTATTGTCATGACATCATCAATGGCCGGTTTGAAAGGTACACCGAATATTTCGCCCTACATCACCAGTAAACACGCGGTGGTGGGCATGATGCGCAGTGTCTCTCAGGAATATGCGACGCAAGGTATTCGTATCAATACGGTTAACCCGGCGCCGATTGAAACGCGCATGATGCGCTCACTGGAGAGCGGCTTCGCGCCGGGCCAGGAAGAAGCGGCCAAAGCCCAGCTCAGCCAGATGATGCCCATGGGGCGCTATGGTGAGCCGGAAGAAGTGGCTAATTTGATGGCCTTTTTGTGCAGCGACGATGCATCGTATTGCTCGGGCGGTGTTTATTCCGTCGATGGCGGTGGCTCGGCAATGTAGATAGCAAATTAGAGTGTTTGCGGACCTTGTTGATACCGGCGTCGTAAAGAGGCCTTAATCTCTAAAATTATTAAACTGAAACGCCTGGCCCAGGTCTGCTTCACGCACCAGGGCCATGGCACCCTGTAGGTCATCGCGTTTTTTACCGGTAACTCGTATTTTTTCACCTTGAATGGCAACCTGTACCTTGGTCTTCGCCGCTTTGATGAGTTTAACGATCTTCTTCGCCGTAGGCTGATCGATACCCTGTTGAAAGCGTATCGCCAGTGAGTAGGTCTTACCGGTAT
>QNFO01000126.1 GCA_003646355.1 Gammaproteobacteria bacterium | reverse complement strand
AGAGTAATTCACTCAGGGGTAGTTGTTCTATCTTCCATTGAAGCCGGCAACGCTGTCGACTGACATTAACGACAGCCTTTGTCACGGCAGGCAATTTCTTAAAATGGTGCTCAATCAACCAGGCACAGGCGGCACAACTAATGCCTGAAATTCCCAGCTCAATAGTGGCCAAACCCTGTTCATCGACCGTCAGTAAATCGGCCTGTACCTCAGGAAGGTCATAGGCACTGAAATCTTCATCGGCACTGCCATCACTGCGAAGCGAGTTTGCCGAGCGGTACTGATAAAATTTTTCTAGGCCACCATCAACAATAGCAGTAGCGACGGCCTGGCAACCAATGCAGCACATTGGGCGCGACACACCATCAATCTGCACGCTAATGTCGCCCCTGCCGTTCAAAGGTAAAGCGCAATGAAAGCAAGTCTCAGCGGACATATTTAGCCGTCGCTCGGAGGCGTGGTCGAAGGAGTGGCTTGCAATTCAGCTTGCAATTCAACAAGGTGACTAATCGAAAAATCTATTTCACCAGTAAGCCGCCATTCGGCACTTTGCAAATTTTCTTGTTCAGAAACACTCTCACTAACAACGCTGGGGATCAATCGCAAATAATAGCGCTGTGTCGGTAATTGCGACAGCTGCCCTCTGTAACGCCCCCCTCCCGCCGCAATAAGCTTGATCATATGATCCGCTTTGGCATTGGTTGGGTGTAGTAAATACAGTGTTAATAGCGTTGGCAGTGGTTTAGTTGCACGGGGGCTGCTTAATTCTAGCGCCAACACATCGATAGCATCATCATTGCCCGCAGCAAAATTTAGCGTCGCCGACAGGGCAAGTTCAGTGGCGCGAAGGTCTTGCGTAAGCTGCTGATTAATTGCCAAACCATCACGGTAATAATTATCACTGACCAGGTCATCGCTGTATTTAATGGCTAAATAAAGCGTAAAGAAACCCGCTACCACTACCGTTGCTGGCAGGGCGATCAAGAACCACGGCCAGAACTGCTTGTACCAGGGCGGTGTTGAAGAATCTATCGGCCCAGCACCTACGTTGTCGCTCATTAATTTGTCCAGTTATTCTGCTACCGAATAAGAAAAGTGGCTACGTTATTTGGTAATTATGTAAAAAGAAATGATAAGCAATTAGCGAATAAAAGGCCCAATAAAACGGCTTTCTTCACTATCCTGCATTTTTTCATTGTCCTCAGCTTGAAGCACAAAGGTGATATCAATATTGCCGCGTTTCAGTAAGCCAGGGTCTAGCTCAAGGCGAACGAGATGAGTGAAGACTTCCCCGCCAGCGACATCGACTGTGCTATCGCCAATAAAACGGAATTCCTGATCCCCCTCTACACTGATGATGTATTTATGCGCCTGATTATCCATATTGTTGATACGCAGGGTATAAATATTTTCAATCATACCGCGCGAGGTTTCACGATAGAGGAGTGAGCGATCGCGAATAATGTCGAGTTCCAAAGGCACGCGGGTGATCAGGGTATAAGCGAATACGCTGACCATCACTAACAAGGCCAAGCTGTAGCCGAGTAAACGCGGCCTGAAAATGTGAGTTGCACCTTTTTCCAGTTTATTTTCAGTGGTAAAACTAATCAGTCCTTTGGGGTATTCAACTTTTTCCATAATGGCATTGCAGGCATCAATGCAAAGACCACAGCTGATACATTCAGATTGCAGGCCATCGCGAATATCAATACCAACCGGACAAACCTGAACACAAAGACCACAGTCAACACAGTCACCTAAGCCCTCGGCTTTATAGTCACTGCCTTTCTTACGCTGGCCTCGCGATTCACCCCGCGCTTTGTCGTAAGAGACAACCAGCGTATCGGCATCAAACATCACCGACTGAAAGCGCGCATAAGGTCACATGTATTTACAGACCTGTTCACGCAGGTAACCCGCATTCATATAGGTCAATAGTGTAAAAAAGAAGATCCAGAAAACAGCGTCCAGATTGGCCGAAAAAGTCAGCAGGTCGATACTGAGTTCGCGAACGGGATTAAAATAGGCCACAAAGGTAAAGCCGGTAATAAAACCAATAAGCAACCAGACGAAATGCTTGCCGCCTTTGCGCCAAACCTTATTGAAACTCCAGGGTGCTAAATCCAGTTTGATACGCTTATTGCGCCCACCTTCAAAGAAGCGCTCGACACCCATGAACATCATGGTCCACACAGTTTGAGGGCAGCTAAAACCACACCAGACTCGCCCCACTAATACCGTCACCGCAAAAAGCGCGAACGCTGCGATGATCAGCAACCAGGCCAGCATCATGAAATCCTGAGGCCAGAAGGTCATCCATAAAATATGAAATTTACGGGCGGGCAAGTCGAACCAAACAGCCTGGCGGCCATCAATTTGAAACCAGGGAAGGAGTAAATAACCCAACAGCAAAGGAATACCGCTGCGCTTTTTAAGCTTGCGAAAGAAGCCTACAAAGCGCCGCTGATAGATTTTCTTCTCTGTCTCGTAGAGATAGAGCACATGAGCGTCTTCCTCAAGGCTCGGTTTTTTTTCCTCTTGCGAACTCATGGTTGCCTCTTTCAGCGACTAATGCTGTCAGCCATTAATTCTTACTATTATTACTGATGAGCCCGGCTATAAACGTAAGCTGTCAGCAAACGGATTTTACTCTCACGTAACTGCTCAATTTGTGCCGGCATTAAGCCCTGGCGTCCAGAGCGAATGGTGGTTTTTATCAATTCTGGTGAGCGGCCATAAAGCCAGATGTCATCCGTTAAATTAGGTGCACCCAGCGCCGGGTTGCCCTTGCCATCGGCACCGTGGCAGCCAGCACAGAAACTGGCAAAGACTTTCTCGCCACCTTTGGCAAGGCCTGCATCGTGCTCACTGTTGCCCAGTTTAAATAAATACTCCGTTACCTGATTAACGCCCTCTTCGCCGATCGCCGCAGCCCAGCCTGGCATCATGCCACTACGCCCATGCGTGATGGAAAACTCTATCGCTTCGGGTGTACCGCCATACAACCAGTCACCATCGGTTAAGTCGGGGAAACCGTAACTGCCGCGGCCGTCACTGCCGTGACAAACGGCACAGTTATTACCAAACAGGCGGCGACCAATTTTAAAGGCCTCTGGATTAACAGATAGCTCCTCTATCGACAGGCCTTCAAACGTTGAGTAAACCGCCTCGAAGCGAACTTCCGCTTTTCTCTCCTGCTCCTGCCATTGACCTGCGGATGTCCAGCCGAGAACACCGGGGAAATTACCCATACCCGGATACAGAATCAGATAGATGATCGAAAATATGATGGTGCCGACAAACATATTGAACCACCAACCGGGCAGTGGATTGTCGTATTCTTCAATACCGTCGTAGACATGACCTGTCGTCGGTACTTCACCGTCTTTCGGCTTTTCCTTGACGATAACCTTTCTGTTGGCAAACAACACCCAACAAACACCCGCCGTAGTGACGACGGTGATAACGATTATCCACAGACTCCAGAACGTGCTCATAGGCTATCTCCTACTTTATTCGTTGTTTTCTGCGAGGCTGTTTCATCTACCACTTCTTCACCGTCGGTAACGAGTGGCTTAGTTGCTTCAGCTGACTGCTCGGCCTGTAACTCGTCGGCAAATGGCAGCATTGCGGCCTCATCAAAACGCGCTTTATTGCGACCGCTATAGGCCCAGACACAAACGGCGATAAAAGCCAGCATTGCCAGTAATGTACCAATACCTTCCCAAGTACCCTGATCCATAACCCCTCCAGCGCCTTAACGCTTTTGTTTAATCAGTGTGCCCAGTTGCTGTAGATAAGCGACCAGTGCATCAACTTCTTTAACATCACCCGAAGCGAACACGGAGGCCGCATTTTCAATATCTTCGTCGGTATAAGGCACCCCGACAATGCGCAGTGCACGCATTTTGGCTGCGGTATCTTTGCCTGTGACCACATCCTGAAACAACCAGGGGAAGCTCGGCATATTCGATATTGGCACCACGTCTCTGGGGTTATAGAGGTGGGCACGGTGCCACTCATCACTGTAGCGAGCACCGACACGGGCGAGATCAGGCCCCGTACGCTTTGAGCCCCACAGGAAGGGATGCTCGTAGAGTTGCTCACCGGCGACGCTGTAGTGA
Source organism: Gammaproteobacteria bacterium (assembly GCA_003646355.1). The sequence goes on along the minus strand of QNFO01000126.1, from coordinate 940 downwards.
CCATAGCGTTCAGTTTCAGAGCGGAAAGGCCGTATCATTTGCGTATGACAAACGTGGCAGCCCTCGCGAATATAAATATCGCGACCCTCTAACACCAGTGCAGGTAGTGGCATCAAGCCTTTAATGGGCGTTGTCGTTGACTCAATAAAAAACAGCGGAACAATCTGTGCCAGACCGCCAAAACTCATTGCTACCAGCGTCAAGATAATTAATACGCCGACATTTTTTTCGACTATGTCATGATTCATCGTCGTGCCCTCCTACGCTGCAGTGGCTGGTTGGCTATCAACTGGCGCCGAGATTCCGGGCCCCCGACAGGTCTTCCAGACATTAAAGGCCATTACCAGCATGCCCAGGAAGAACATGCCGCCACCGATCAAACGTACGTAGTAACCCGGCATGCTCGCCTCGATAGATTCGGCAAAGGTATAAGTCAAGGTACCGTCAGTATTAAAGGCGCGCCACATCAAACCCTGGGCGATGCCATTAACCCACATGGAAGCGATATAGAGCACTGTGCCCATGGTCGCCAGCCAGAAGTGGGTATTAATCAATTTGATGCTGTACATCTTCGGTTTTTCAAACAACAGTGGAATCAGGTGGTACATGCTGCCGATGGAGATCATCGCCACCCAACCCAGAGCACCGGAATGCACGTGGCCGATAGTCCAGTCGGTATTGTGAGACAAGGCATTCACCGTCTTGATAGCCATCATCGGGCCTTCAAAAGTCGACATACCGTAGAAGGACAGTGAGACCACTAAAAAGCGCAAGGTTGGGTCGGTACGCAATTTATCCCAGGCACCTGACAAGGTCATAATGCCGTTAATCATGCCACCCCAGGAAGGTGCCAACAGAATTAGTGACATTACCATGCCCAGGCTTTGCGCCCAGTCGGGCAGTGATGTGTAGTGCAGGTGATGAGGGCCGGCCCAAATGT
>QNFO01000125.1 GCA_003646355.1 Gammaproteobacteria bacterium | reverse complement strand
GCCCCGGTAACGGGCATTTTCAATTGCAGGAAATTTTTAATAATTTCCCGCCAGCCGATACCAGTGTGCAGCTTGCGATAATAGGTTTTTCCCGCCAGCTTAAACTTCAGGGTTTGTCGCCCCTCTTTATCGCGAACCACTTCGCCATCCACAGCCTGCAGCAAAGCAAACACATCTTTGTCGCGCCAAAGTTCCTGTAACTCACCGCGGAGTATTAACTCAGTCACTGGCCCGCACTCTTTTCATTAACAAGCTTTTCCATAATATTGACCGCGACCTGAGGGCGACTGTAAACGTCACTATTTGCTGCAAAGCTCTCGCCTTTCTGATGCCATTGCTCGCCCGATACGGTAAGGGCTTTGTTAATCGCCGCCACATAATCATCACCGTTAAACGGGCTGGTAATCACGGCACCCATTTGTGCATCTCGCACATAGTGAGCATAGCCGCAGACATCACTGGCGACCACTGGCAAGCCGGCGATCATCGCTTCAAGCAGGGCATTGCCGGTATTTTCTTTGTAGGCAGGGTGTAACAGCACATCCGCCGCCTGTAATAAATCGGGCACATCATCGCGACCACCGAGAAAACGCACGCGCTCATTTAAGCCGAGCTTTTCTGCCTGACGCACAAATTGCTCACGCTTGTCTTCACCCACCACTAGCAATACGCCATCCACCCCTCGCTCACACAGAGTATGCAAAGCGGCAATACTGCGATCCAGCCCTTTGGTTTTATAACCAGAACCGAGGGCTAAAAAGCATTTTTGTTCGTCGCCTAAACCCAAGTTCTCACGAGTTTCTCGGCGAATTTCACGCCAGTTATCCGGGGCCACACGATTGGTCGCTATGCCCGGTGGCAAGGTATTAAAACGACTTTCTGCCGTGCCATAACACTGCACAAAACGCTCGCGCTCGGGGCGTGAAACTTCAAGTATTTGCGTCTTTGAATCAGCGCCAAATACGGCCTTCTCGAGTTTTAAATAGGCTTTTGTTCTGGGCGCCAGGCGATAGAAAAAGCCCCTTTCATAGTGGGCTTTATAGGCGAAACAGGAATCGGCCGCGTAATACAGATCGAGCCCCGGCCATTTATTAAAGCCAACCAGCAAATCGTTAGCCTTTAATTTCGGGCGCAAATCGGCGGCAAAGTTTTGCATGCGCGCCGCATTATCCCAGCCCCGTGCAGGAATCACTTGCAGATCAATTCCCGCCGGGCAGTCGCCCTGCCAGTCACTGCAATAAATCGTTACGCCATGGCCCCGCGCAATAGCTTCCAGAGCCATCGCCAGCATATTGCGCTGCAAACCACCAAAGGGAAAATATTTATAGAGCGCGAAGGCTAAGTGCAAAGGAGGTCGCTCATTAGGCCCGCCCACCTGTTAGACCCGCGCGGGCGATTCAGAATCGACAAGCCTGTCCAGCGCCGCTAGAACCTGTTGCGGCTCAAGCTCGACCAAACACCTCACATCACCTCGGGGACACTCGCGCTGAAAACAGGGCCCGCAATCAACTGGCACCGATAACACTTCAACGCAATCGCCCAAGGGTGGCGTAAAACCGGGAGAGGTGGAGCCGTGAACGACGACCAGCGGCCGACCCAGGGCAGCACTAATATGCATCAAGCCCGAGTCGTTACTGACCACTGCCGTGGCCATGGAGAGTAAATCAATGGCTTCAGACAATTCGGTTTGCCCGGCGAGGTTACGAATATACGCCGCGTTTTCACCACTTATTGATGTAGCGATACTATCGCCAACAGGGGCATCACTGTCAGACCCCATTAACCAAACCTGCCAGCCACGGTCGAGCATCGTTTGGGCAACCTGTTGATAATGCGCCTCGGGCCAACGCTTGGCCGGGCCAAATTCGGCACCGGGGCACAGCGCCAATATGGGCCGACTTAGGTCGATAGCAAACTTATCGTGCAGTGCGGCCAAAGCCGATTCATCCACTTCCAGATGAGGGCGCGGCAGTTCAGCCGGCAGAGCTTTACCCTCGGCATAAGCCAGGGCGATAAAGCGCTCTATCATCAAGGGATAGCGCTCTTTATCGAGCAGGCGAATATCGTTGAGCAAACCAAAGCGCATTTCACCGCGCCAACCAACACGCAGAGGAATACCGGCAAAAGCGGGAATTAATGCGGATTTTAAAGAGTTGGGCAGCACATAAGCCGCATCGTAAGCCTGCTTGCGCAGCTGTTGAGCCAACGCCCAGCGCTTGGGCAGAGCCAATTCGCCGTGACCCACTGGCATAGCAATCGCCCCATTCACTTCGGGCATACGCTCAAGCAGCGGGCGGCTCCAGGCAGGGGCCAGCACATCGATAATACAATCGGGATCTTGCTGTTTAAGACTGGTAAATAGCGTTTGCGCCATCACCATATCGCCGACCCAGGAAGGGCCGACGATTAGGATTTTTTTACGGTTAATTAGCGCGTCTCTATTAATAGAACTGTTAATAAAACAGCGGTTAGCCGTTGATCGGCGACAGCCACTCGGGATGTTCATCGTTGCGACCGCGCACGGCATCAAAGTAAGCCGTTTGCAGCTCGGCCGTTATTGGCCCACGAGAGCCACAGCCGATCTCGCGATTATCCAGCTCACGAATCGGTAGTACCTCGGCGGCAGTGCCGGTAAAAAAAGCTTCGTCGGCAATATAAACTTCGTCGCGAGTAATACGTTTTTCACGTACCTCATAACCGCGCTCCTGAGCCATTTGAATAACGCTGGCTCGGGTGATGCCATCGAGACAAGAGGTCAGTTCCGGCGTGTACAGAATGCCATCGCGGACGATGAAAAAATTCTCGCCGCTACCTTCAGCGACATAGCCCTCAACATCGAGTAGCAGGGCTTCGTCGTAGCCGTTCTGCAAAGCTTCACGTAAAGCCATCATCGAATTCATGTAGTTGCCATTAGCCTTGGCCTTGCACATGGTGATATTGACATGGTGGCGCGTGTAAGAAGACGTGTGAATGCGAATACCCTGCTCCAGAGATTCGGGGCTCATATACGAGGGCCATTCCCACGAGGCAATAATTACGTGGGTCGACAAACCGTCGGCGCGCAGGCCCATGGCCTCGGAGCCGAGAAAGGCCATCGGGCGCAAATACGCCTCTTCAAGATTATTGGCTTTCACCACGTCGAGCTGCGCCTGATTCAATGTGTCTTCGTCGAAGGGCATGTCCATACCGACGATTTTGGCCGAGTTATGCAGGCGTTTGGTGTGCTCTTTTAAGCGGAAAATTGCCGTGCCCTGATTCTCGGTATTGTAGGCGCGCACGCCTTCAAACACGCCCATGCCGTAGTGCAAGGTGTGGGTCAGTACGTGCACCTTGGCATCGCGCCAGGGCACCATCTCACCATCAAACCAAATAAAACCATCGCGATCTGCAAACGACATTGAACTACTCCTCTACGCTAACTTTTCACTGCCAAATAACCGCGCCCAAAGAGTGGCAACGGCCTGACGGTGAATATCGAATTCTCCAGTCTTCACCACACCTGGCAACTGCTGTAGCTGTAAGCGGTGTCCCGCAGAGCGATAGGCAATATAGGCCTGAGTCAGTTGCTCGCCCTCCTCTGTCGAGAAAAAGCCAGCGCTCACCAGGTCATCCAGTATACGGATGTTGTCGTGCCAATGGGCCACGGCGGGTACGGATTTTGACTGGGCTAAAACCGCGAATTGAACCATAAATTCAATGTCGACGATACCTCCCCTATCCTGTTTAAGATTGAACTCACCCTCCGCCTGGGCGCCGGTCCCCGAGCCGAGGTGGTCAAACATTTTACTGCGCATGGCGCTGACCTCCTCACGCAGGGTTTCGAGGTCCCGATCCTGCTCCATCAACTGCCTGCGCAGGGCCTCAAACTGCTCGCCCAATTGCGTGTCACCGGCAATGGCTCTGGCTCGCACCAGGGCTTGCTGCTCCCATGTCCAGGCACTTTCGCGCTGATATTTTTCAAAGGCAGTCAAAGAGCAAACAAGCAAACCCGAATTACCCGAGGGCCGCAGGCGCATATCGGTTTCGTAGAGCACACCCGAGGTCATGCGCGTGCCGAGAATATGCAATACGCGCTGCCCCAGCCGGGCGAAAAAAGTTTCGTTATCGACGCTGCGCTCGCCATCGGTATTCAGGCCCTGGGTAGCATTGTGAATAAACACCATATCCAGATCCGAACCGTGGCCCAGCTCAATGCCGCCCAGCTTGCCGTAGCCGACAATTAGCATGCCGGGCGTTTGCCCATCGGCATTACAGGGTAAGCCGTAGCGACTGGTCATGTCGTGCCAGGCGATGGCCAGCACTTGTTCGAGCATCACTTCGGCTAACCAGGTTAAATAGTCGCTGACACGCATCAGCGGCAGCACCCCCATCACCTCACAGGCGGCAACGCGCAAACCGTGGGCGAGACGAAAATAGCGCAGGGTTTCCATCTGAGCTTCGAGATCTTCATCGGGAATACGCAGCAATAACTGGCGCAGTTCGTCGGCCAGTTGCTGGCGGTCGGGCGGTGTATAAAGAGTTCTGGCGTCGAGCAACTCATCGAGCAAGGCCGGATTGCTCGCCAGACTTTCGGCGATCCACGGACTGGCGGCACAGAGTTTCACCAGTTGCTCCAATGCTGCCGGACTCTCTATTAACAGCACTAAATAAGCACTACGGCGGGCAACCGCTTCAACCAGCACCAGCACCCGTTGCAGAGTTTCGGTACTGTTGTCCACTTGCGCGCAATTGTTAATCAATAGCGGCAACAATGAATCGAGGCGAGTGCGAGTATCCGTTTGCATGGCTTGAACAGCTGAGCTTTGCACCAACTTCAGCAAGGTTTGTGCCGCCAGCTCGGCATCGTCATAGCTGAGCTCAGCCAGGCGTTTGGCGGTTTGCTCACCTTCATCGAGCTGCCAGGCCTCAGCAGCCTCTTCACCACCGCTGTCGTCGGCATCTTCAGCAAAGCCACTGAAAATGCCGCGTACAAAGTCGCGATGCCTGTCCAGCTCGAGCATAAAGCTGGCCCAGTCGGCAAAACCCATCATTACCGCCATGCGCAGGTGCTCCAGCTCGCCATCGGGCAGCTGCTGGGTTTGTTGATCGCGCCAACTCTGAATAGCGTG
>QNFO01000124.1 GCA_003646355.1 Gammaproteobacteria bacterium | reverse complement strand
CGTTGAACTCAGCATCAATGGCGTAAAGGTTAAAGATATGACACCAGAAAACATCGGTAGCCTCTACCGGGGTGAGCAGCTTAATGTCTTCGGTCATTACTGGCAGCCGGGGCAGGCCGAAGTGGTTTTAACGGCGAAGGTAGGTGGGCTCGATAAAGAATATAAAACGCGTGTTGAATTTCCCGATGTCAGCCACCTTAACCCAGAGATAGAAAGACTGTGGGCCTTTGCTTCCATCGAACAGTTACAGACAAAGCTCGATTACTTTGGGCAGGACGCCGATGCTGAGCAGGCGATTACAGATATAGCTGTCGAATACGGACTGGTGACGGATTACACCTCAATGATCGTACTTGAAGAATCGAGGTTCCAGCAGCTCAACATTCAAGGTAAAAATAAGCAGTGTGTTGAAACCGAGCATGCAGCGCGGGATGTCAGAAAAGCAAAGGCCGTTCAAAACCATCGCGCCGATGCGCAGCAGCCGATGTTTAATAGCCCGCGCCCTGTTAATAGAGGTGGATCTTCATCAGGCGGTGCCGGTGCGATCAATCCATCGTGGCTTATGTTGATTGTTGCGCTAATGATTCTCTCGTCTGCCCGTCGAAAAGATCAGCAGGCAATTTAAAGATGTCTCAAGGCTATAAAGCAAAACTGGCTTGCTGCACTAGCAAGCCAGTTTTAATAAAAACATTCAATGCGCTTATTTACCCGGCAGTGTTTTTTCTAGTGCTAGTCGTACTGCAAAACAATATGGCATTGTTTGTTTTTGACCGTACTGCCGTGGACGAGGGTGAGTGGTGGCGCTTATTGACTGCTCACTTTACCCACAGCTCTGCCAGTCACGCGCTTTGGGATGTGCTGGCCTTTACCGGCGTAACCCTATGGCTGAGTCAGCATTCCATCAAGCACATGTTGGCATCTGTGTTCGTGGGTATCGTAGTAGTCGATATATTACTGTTCTCGCCTTATGCATCCATTGACTACTATTGCGGGCTTTCCGGTATTTTATTTTGCCCTTTGCTACTAGTTTGTTATCACTTCTTACAAGTTAACAGAGCTGTTGTAGGCGCGCTTCCTTTATTAGTCGTTTGTATAAAGGTTATTTGGGAGGTCTATTTCCAAAACACGCTGTTTGTCGATACTGCCTGGCCGGCTTACCCGGAAGCTCATCTCGCAGGTTTGGTTGCTGGTCTGCTCTGTATCGGGTTCACAAGGCAAGCGCGAAGTTAACTCATCGGCGAGCAAACTTATGAGGACTTACGATGAAACCTCTTTAGTCTTTCCACCCGATATTGCCATGCCATGAAAGCCCAGTTATATTAAAAGCAATTGGGAGTAAATCACGATGGTCAAAAGAAGACAGCTAGTACATATATTTCCTTTAAGGCCTTGTAAGAACATATCGGCAAAGGGTTGTGTGTCTACTCATCGTCTATTTGTCGAAGGTACTAAAGTGTGGCTTGGGCATTTTTTCAGGGCCAGCTTAGAACCCCAGCTACTTTCAGGGCGTAATATGGGTGTGTTTGGAGAGAAGGGCTGATGAAATCCATTTGGCTAATCGTTCTGCTCGTCATCACGCTTGCTGTTGGCGGCGCTTATCTCACTAATCAGTCGATGCAGGAATCGGTGTATACCCCCTTAATATTACACCTGGGCGTTCTGCCGGATCAGGATGATGAAAGTTTGCGGGCACGATACTCACCGCTATTAGATTACCTTACAGAGGAAGTTGGGCTAGAGGTTGAACTGGTTGTCGCCTCAGATTACAGTCACTTACGCCATCTCTTTAAAAATAAAGAGGTGGATATGGCTCGTTTTGGTGGGCTTGGCTTTGTTCAGGCAAATACCTTTTATGATGCCGAGCCACTGGTAATGCGCGATATCGATACCCGCTTTGTTAGCTGGTTTCTGGTTCGGGCGAATAGTGATGCGCAAAATATTGCCGACTTTAAGGGTAAGACTTTCAGTTTTGGGAGCCAGCTTTCAACGTCTGGGCATATCATGCCGCGTTATTTTTTGAGAACAAATCAACACGTTGTGCCAGAAGAGTTTTTTTCAAGGGTGGACTATGCGGCCGCTCATGACAAAACTGTCTATAGCATACTCAATAATGAAGTTGATCTTGGGGTGGTCAATCCTGTCATTGTTAAAGCGATGATAGAAGATGGCCGATTAAAGGAGGACGGACTACGTTTACTATGGGAAACGCCACCTTACCCCGATTATGTTTGGACGGTTCATAGTACGCTTAATGGTGAGCTAAAAACTAAGCTTCGCAATACCTTTCTTGCACTCGATATTTTACAGGCTAAACACAAAAATATTTTAAACAACCTGGGTTGCACCGAGTTTTTACCGGCGGGTGTCCATGATTTTAAATTGCTACAGGAAGTAGCCGCATCTCTCGGTCTGCTAGACTCGAGTGCTCAATAATGCTTGATCAAAAAGATTCGTGGATCACTGTTATACGACGGCAAGTCTATAACATGATTGGGCTTGTTATTCTTTTCATCTTTATTGGTGCGGGGTTTTTCAGCTGGCAAAATAGTGTCTTAAGCGGGCTTCAAGAACATGCCAATGAATATCACCTGGCCAGTACCACACATTATCTAAAAGCATCGGATGAACTCCAGAATATATTAATCGCTTTACTTTCAGGTACGCCAGTATCAGGAAGTACGCTTGAGAGCCCGAGGTTTAATAATCAGTCTGCAATGTACATTATTCAGCAAGAGGTTAATGCTGCTCACAAACTTCAGACGACATATGCGGACGGTCAGTTCGATGCATTGTTGAATATGCTGGATACAAGTTTGGTTGATGTTGTCACATTTATGGGGGCTGTTCAGCAGTCATCTACAGCGAGTGAGCAATTTAAGAATGAGTTGGCTCGAACTCAAAAAAGCCTTAGTCAACTGGTGCGATTACACTCTATAGCGCGAGAAGGGATGATGGATAAAATTCACTCCCATAAAAACCGTAAGAATATCATTCTATTTGTACTTTCTATCACGCTGTTAGTTGCCGCAATATTTATTACCCGGCGTGGGCTTGGGGCAATACAAGCGGCTATTGATGAGCGCGTGGCGTATGAAGAAGAGCGAAAGTCGATAGAAAAGCAGTTGCGGCAGTCCCAAAAAATGGATGCAATTGGCCAGTTGACCGGTGGTATCGCCCATGATTTCAATAATATTCTCGGCATAATTATTGGAAATCTTGACCTTCTTAAGTTTAGTTTTTCAGCAGAGGGAAAGGTGCTTCAATATCTCACGGCCATTGAAACAGCCGCTGATCGAGCTGCGAATGTTACTAAGCAGCTACTTGTTTTTTCGCGCCAACAGGCTGCTGATGTCGCGGCTGTCGATATCAATCGGGCAATATCGAGCATGGATATTCTCACCACCCTCACGGTTAGCCCTCAAATAGAAGTGAGTGAAAATTTAGCGACAGACCTATGGCTAACGGATATTAATTTTGGTGATCTTCAGGATGCATTGTTAAACCTTGTTATTAATGCTCGGGATGCAATGTCTGCCGGGGGCCGCTTAACAATAGAAACGCGTAACGCGACATTGGATTCGGCCTATTGTTCGCAACACCCAACGGCTCAGCCGGGAGAATATGTACAGCTAAGCATTAGTGATACGGGTACGGGTATTTCTGTTGATTTACAGGAGCGAATTTTTGAACCCTTTTTTACCACTAAGGCTGAAGGTAAAGGCACTGGTTTAGGTTTGGCAATGGTGTTTGGTTTTATTGAGCGATCCAAGGGACACATCAAGCTGTATTCAGAGCAAGGCATTGGTACTACGTTTCATGTTTATCTACCCCGTTCAAAGATGAAAGAAGAAGTAAAGGTTTCTTCTGAACAGGGCGCAAAAGCTCTACCCACTGGTAACGAAACAATACTTGTAGTCGATGATGAGCCGGGCCTGGTGGCAATTGCCCAGGAGTCGTTGCAATTATTGGGTTATCACGTTTTGACGGCGAGTGACGGTAATCAGGCGATGGAGCAATTGGCGGCAGAGCCGTCTATCGACTTACTTTTTAGTGATGTTGTTATGCCTGGAGGCATGAACGGTTATCAGTTGGCGGAGGGGGCAGTAGAAGCGATGCCTGAGCTAAAGGTATTGTTAGCCTCGGGTTACACTAAAAAGGCTATTTCTCAAAATGGCCAGGCACGGTTTGATGCTAACTTACTCAACAAACCTTACACACAATCAGAGCTGGCTCTACAGATTCGTTCACTACTCGACCAGTCCTAATAAGCAACAGGTTGTCATCATGAATAAAATATTTACCCTCGTATTCTTAAGTTCATTTAGCCTTTTGTCCTTAGGTGTTTATGCGGTTCCTCCTGGTACGCTGAAGTCCGATAAGGTGAAAGGCTTGAGTCGGTACTGCACTTACTCTGACGGTGGTATATCGACGATTGAGCATACTAAACAGTGCCCGAGGAAAAACCCTAAGCCATCAAAAAGTGGTAGCCCACCTATCGTCAATATAGAGAAAAAGGGTGGGCCGAGTTCCGGGCCATTAAGCGGACAAAAGATTAAGGGTAATAACCGCTATTGTTCGTATAAGGATGGCACCGTGCTAACGGTTGATAAAAATGATAAGTGTCCGAATACGAGCCGCTAGTATTTTATCGCCCAGGGGAGGGTGTAATAAAGCCTCGTATTAATACTATCTTCGGTGAGACTAAGATTTCCAGGGGGTAGGAATCTTAGTCTACGTTACACAGAGCGTGCGGATAAACGCTTATTGCCGCTTAATTACGCGCTTATTTCTTCCACACGGGTGTGCGCTTTTCAAGGAAGGCACTGAGTCCCTCTTCTTTATCTGCCGTGCTGCAGAGTGCGCTCTGAGCAAATTTCTCCATTGCCAAACCGGCGGCACTACTACCTTCCATGCCGTAGTTAACCATGGCTTTCATAAACTGTGGAACGAGAGGGGCGAAGGCAGAAATATGCTCTGCCATGCGTGACAATTCGGGCAGTAAGTTATCGCTTTCAACCATGCGGGTGATGAGGCCTATGTGCAGGGCGCGGTCAGCATCAATGGGCTCGCCCATAATCAGCATTTCCATCGCCCAGGCACGGCCGATTAAACGGGGCAGGCGCTGAGTG
>QNFO01000123.1 GCA_003646355.1 Gammaproteobacteria bacterium | reverse complement strand
CCGAGCAGCGCACCGTCTGCACAAAAGCTGATCAAATGACAACGAGGCACACCGTTCAGGAAGGCTTGATAAGCACCTTGCAGGGTGCCGCAAAAAGCTTCTTGTTCGAGTCGTTGCTGGGCCTGGCTTAAATTAATGCTCTTTATCAATTTGCCATTGGCATCGCTCAGGCCTGAGTCAGCCCCAAGGAAGATTAGCTTTTCAGCACCCAGATTAATGGCCGCCTGAGTGGCGACATCTTCATAGCTGAGGTTAAAAGCCTCGCCCGTGGGGGAATAGCCCAGCGATGAAAGCAGCACAATAGCGTTGTCATCGAGCTGGCTCTGAATACCGGCGCGGTCGATTTTACGTACCTCGCCACTGTATTGAAAATCGATGCCATCACGAATGCCAAGGGGTTTGGCAGTGATAAAATTACCACCGACCACACGAATGCGTGCGCCGTGCATGGGCGAATTTGATAGCCCCATCGACAACAGTGACTCAATACTAATGCGCGCACTGCCCACGGCATCTTTCACGCACTCCATTGTTTGACCGTCAGTGATGGGCGTGTGATCCGCATATTGGAGTGATAGCTGCTGCTGTTCTAAGCGTTGATCAAGTTGCGGGCGCGCGCCGTGGACTAGGACAATACGCATACCTAGAGAGTTCAGCAGTGCGATGTCGTGAATAACATGGGTGAAATTAGGGTGGCAAATAGCCTCGCCAGGCAGGGCGATAACGAAGGTCTTTCCCCGGTGTCGATTGATATAGGGGGAAGTTTCACGAAAAAATTTTACGTAGTCGGTCATAGCTTTGGCTTTTTTTACACACTGAACAACAGATTTTGGCCGAGTATAACAAGTGCTGCAGTAGATGCTAGAGCCTACGCCAGTGCTGTGATGTCTGTATTATCGGCGACAGTGAATGGTACTGTGTGCAGGCAATTAAGTGTTGCCGTAGGTCTTTGAATATTAAATGGGGCAAGCCAGAGGAAAAGCCACAGTTAAGGCATTACAGGTATTCTTTCCCAATAAGAAAAAATGACGTTAATATTCTTCCAAAAAAAGCTTCGTGACTATTTGGGTGTTGCGTTTCGCGGTCTGACACATGAGTGATAGCGTCAGAAAACAAACTATTTTGAAGGTACTTCCTATGATTAAAACAGCAAGTTTTTACAAGCTGGCATTTGTCACAGCTCTCGTTCTAATAGTCACCGGCTGCTCCTTTCAAAAGCCGGAATACCTGAAAATGATAAGCCCCGTTGAGTTAAATACACTCATGCAAGGCCAAGATATATTTCTGGTGGATGTTCATACGCCTAAACAACGGCATATAAAAGGCACCGATTTGTTTATTCCCTATAACAAGGTTGAGCAACATATCGACAAACTGCCCAGTGACAAAAATGCCGCTATATATTTGTACTGTGCCGGTGGGCCAATGGGTAATGCGGCCGCGAGAACACTCCATGACCTGGGTTTTAGCAACTTAAGTAATCTTGAAGGCGGTGCTCATGCCTGGGGCAAAGCGGGTTATGCCTTTGAATAAGTTGAGTGGTGCCAAAGCTGGCTAGCGGCTGTTCGAGAAAATCTTGTCGCTAGCTAGCTTCGGTGCTTGAGGTGTAACAGGTTTAAGGTCTTTAAGAAGCGAGCCCCATGTTGTCGAAATCCCGCGAGGGATAGGCCGCCAGCAATGCACTAGAGTCGTGTGCGACACCGCCGCGAAACACGGTTTCAAGGCTGCGTAAATTTCGAACATCTTTCGATGGATCTTTGCCCAGTATCAATATATCGGCGTAGCGGCCCGGGGCGATGGTGCCCAGCTCGTCTTCTTTGCGCAGTGCCGAGGCAGCAGAGGCGGTGATGGCTTTCAGCGCAGCCATATCGCCGATGGCATCGGCCAGTAATTCAGCTTCGCGCCACAGGGCAAAGCCGGGGGGTGGATAGGCGATACCGCAGCAATCGGTACCGCCGACAATCACACCGCCTTTCTCGTGCAAAATACGCACTGCCTCTTTTTGTTTTTCGAGGGCTTTTTTACCGTTGCCCGGTGGGTAGCCGGTGTGCACGTCCCACTCTTTACCGGCGTTGACAACCTTGGCCAGGGCGCGCTGATGCTCAAGTCCCGACTCGGGAATATAAATGCGATCGGTATCCTCCATCGCGGCTTCAATGCCGATATTGTCTACCCACAGCAGGTCGAGCGTCGTGCCCATTTTCACCTGCTTCTCGGCCATCAGGTCAAACAGTTCCTGAGTGCCCGGCCCCTGCAGGTCAGCTTCTTCCCAGCCTTTAAAGGTCACCTTCGGGAACTTGGAACTCATCATTGACATCTCGGGGCCAAAGCGCATCTCTACCGGGCAAATATTGTTGTAGGGCGAAATCCACATATGCTCCAACCCATCAATGCCCAGATGCACCGCTTCGAGGGCCGTGGTGGCGCCAATATGCCCGGTTACCGGCACGCGCTTATCGACCGTGTTTAAGCAGGCTTCCATAATATCGGGGGTCATGCCGAAATAGAGTTTTATGCCATCGACACCGGCATCTAGCAATGAATTAATCTTTCTGGGGGCATCGCCCACCGTAGGCACGGTATCGAGAATTTCGCCGAAGGCACCTTTGGGAAAGGTCTTGTGGCCGCCATCCAGTATAGGTCCGCAAACAAACAGCCGGGGGCCGAGCACTTCGCCTTTATTTAAACGCTCGCGCAGGGTCAGTACCTTGTCGAGTCGCCCACCCACATCGCGGGCCGTTGTCACCCCCGTTGCCAGAAATAGCGACAGATCAATATCGCTCACCAGCGTGCTGTGCACATGGGTGTCGATTAGCCCGGGCATAATCGTTTTTCCCGCGCAGTCGATAACGTTTACATCAGGGCCGGATGGGCCGTCGTCCTGAGTGATGGCGGTAATGCGCTCACCCTCGATAACAATGGAGACGCGCTCGTGGGGCTGATCAGCAATGCCGTCGATTAGCCTTGCGTTGCGTAGTACGGTGGTGCTTGTCATAGTTCACATCAGCTTGTGAGCTGATTAAACTGACACGGAATTATGAACACCCTCTGGTTTTATCCTTATTATTAAAAAATAAATTTATTATTTTAGTCGTGGACGGCTTCGCTAATGTTAGATTTCAACTGCCGTCTAAATGAATGGATATTGCACTTAATAGCTCTGGGTTAATCCCTTGTTTATTTTTTGCTTCATTGATCAAATAAGTTCGGTCACCGGGTCTTTTGTTTTTTAAATATGAATTTAGTAGTTCATAATTTAATTTATACATTAGATAAATGCTTTCTGCCCATTCAAAATAATCATTCTGTGTATTTATTTCTTCAGCTCTAAGTAGCTCGGTAGTTCCAAATGGCGGGGAGTCGCAAACAATACCTCTTTCAAGTATTTTGTTCGTGTTGCGTTTCTTGTTGTAGGTTTGAAGTCTTTTCCATGCTGAATTGAACCAATAAATGTCGTCTCGTTTATGTTTGACGGCATTTAATTCTAAGTTGCACCTCCAGTTAAAGCCAATATATGTGTTTGCAATGCAGCGGTTGAAAAACCAATCAGCCGGTTCTAAGTTTTTTAGGCGGCTTAATTGTTCGATAAGTGTTTTAGGTGGAATGCCGAATACTTTAATATAATCTTCAGTTATATTTCCAGACTGAACAAAGAAGACGTTATCCGATGTGTTGTCACGTTTTTTTGCATTAAATGTACTTGATGCACAAATACCATTTTCTAAACTTGCATCACCACCAGCAGAACTTGGGCGAATGTGATCAACCCAGTCCATATCCCAGTTCGGTCTGATGCCAATATCTAACAGCCATAGAGATAAGCCACTAAATGCACATGTTGCTCTATCTCTTGCGTAAATCTGGGATTTTTGATTTTCAGTAAATTCGATTCGTTTATGCGCCATATCTTTACCTATGCTAGCTGTGTTAATTAAGCAGAAGTCACTTTTACTATCCGTATGAAAGTACTTGTTGTCGCTTTATTAGCCCAGCTTTCGCGCAATATATACGCCATAGCTGTCTTTTCAGCGTCGGCTGTTATTTTTATTCAGCACTCTTCAAACAATAATAAGCAATAACTTCTTCAAGTAATTTCAGCATCGGTTTAATCCGCTCAGTAGCCAGATATTCATCGGGCTGGTGGGCCTGGTTTATATCGCCGGGGCCGAGCACCATGGCGTCCATACCCAGTTGGTGTAAATAGGGTGCTTCCGTGGCGAAGGCGACGCTTTCGCTGCTGTGGCCGGTGAGTTTTTCACAGAGGGCGACCAGTTCGGAGCCTTCGTCGGCGGCAAAGGCCGGCACGCCAAAATGTTGCATGCTCACCTGTGTGCCCTCCGCTTTGCCGAGGCCGAGCAGGCGTTGTTCGAGTAAGCCCTGTAACTCGCCAATGTCCATGCCCGGCAGGGGGCGTATTTCAAAGCCGAGTTCGCTGTGGCCGCAAATACGGTTGGGGTTATCGCCGCCGTGAATGCAGCCGAGGTTGAGTGTGGGGTAGTCGATGGCGAAGAGGGGGTTGTGGTAATTCGCTTTTAACTCACTTTGCAGGGTGCGCAATACGCCGAGGGCATCGTGCATGGTGTGCAAGGCGTTGTTGCCCAGGGCGGGGTTACTGGAGTGGCCGGACTTGCCCTGTATCAGCAGCTTTTCAATCATGATGCCCTTGTGCATGGCGATGGGCTTCATGCCGGTGGGCTCGCCGATTAAGGCGGCGCGGGCGATGGGCTTACCGGCGGCTGCCAGTGCCCGAGCACCGGCCATTGATGACTCTTCATCGGCAGTGGCGAGAATAATTAAAGGCTGTTGCAGAGGTTTGTCGAGAAAGGTTTTTGCCGCTTCAATCGCCAGAGGGAAGAAGCCTTTCATGTCGCAAACACCCAGGCCGTAGAGTCGATTGTCGCGCTCGGTCAGGGCAAAGGGTGATTGCTGCCAAAGGCCTTCGTCACAGGGCACGGTGTCGGTGTGCCCGGCCAGTACCAGTCCACCGGGGCCAGTGCCGAGGGTGGCAATAAGGTTGGCTTTGCGTGGGTCGGCAAGGGGCATAACTTCGGTGGCAAAGCCGAGATCGTCGAGCCAGCTGGCGAGAATGTCGATCACCTCGCGATTGCCCTGGTCAACATCGGCGTTGACGCT
>QNFO01000122.1 GCA_003646355.1 Gammaproteobacteria bacterium | reverse complement strand
TGCATCCGACCAATGCGGCTTCTGCCATCCTGCGGTCAAACACTATAAAGGTGCTCACCACAACCAATAGACTAATAGCTAACTGCACCCCGATAAAACTGAATGCTAATTTACTACCACTCTTGTCTTCTATACTGCTATTCACTAGCAGCTTGCTCTATCATCAAAGTCACATCGCGACTCAAGTGAGAGCCAAAGCTTGGTATTAATTTCACAGCAATCAAGCTTCGATAGACATGTGAGGTCACTTTGGGCGCGCATTATAAGCATGATGTAGTACTCAAGCAACCGATAAAATCGTAAAATATTTAGCTATTTATGGGACTAATTCACAAAGTGCGCAGCTTACTTGATATGGGTCAAGATGCCATCGAGTTCATCGAGGTTGTTATAGCGGATGACCATCTTGCCCTTGCCACCACTGCCATGCTGGATTACCACACCCGCCCCTAGCTGCTCAGACAGTTTTTGTTCGAGTCGTTGAATGTCTGGGTTTTTCGTCGTGACGAGTACTGGTGCCTGCTGTTTATTCTGCCATTGGCGCACTAAGGCCTCTGTCTGTCGTACGGTCAAACCCTTGCCGACAACTATTCTTGCCACTTCTAACTGACTCGTACCCTCAAGCGCTAACAGTGCTCGACCATGGCCCATATCGATATCACCACGCTCCAGCAGTAATGCCACCTCCGGCTGTAATGCAGTGAGGCGCATCAAATTGGCCACTGTCGAGCGCGGTTTACCCACCGCGTCGGCGACTTCGGTCTGAGTGTAACCAAATTCTTGCTGTAAGCGAGTCAAGGCAAGTGCCTCTTCCATGGCATTGAGGTCTTCGCGCTGAATGTTCTCAATTAATGCCAGAGCAATAGCATCTTCATCAGAAATCACTTTGACGATGACAGGTACAGCGGCCAAACCTGCTAGTTGGGCAGCCCGCCAACGGCGCTCACCGGCAACAATTTCATAACTGTCCTTCGCTAAGGGCCGCACCATGATTGGCTGCATAATGCCCTGACGCCGGATGGATTCTGCCAGCTCATCCAGCGCAGCCGGGTTCATATCTTTGCGGGGTTGATACTTGCCGCGCTGCAGGAATTCAACCGGCAACTCCTTTAAGCCCTGTACATTATTCTCTTCTGAGCGGCTCTCAAGCCTTTGTTCTTCAATGGGTGCGCCCAACTCACCGCCAAGCAATGCATCGAGACCTTTACCCAGCCCTTTTTTCTTCCCGCTCATAAGTTATCCATTTTCTCGCTGCTGCCGCCCTTTCTCAGCTCTTGACGAGTTGCGGCGGAGTAATTCACTGGCCATGCCCAAATAAGCAGCGGCCCCTTTTGAACTGCGATCGTATTGCAGTATTGGCTGGCCGTAACTCGGCGCTTCAGCCAATCGAACATTTCTCGGTATTACCGTCTGATAAACCCGGTCACCAAAATGGCTGTGCAATTGATTAGAAACATCTTTCGTTAAACTGTTTCTCGGGTCATACATGGTGCGCAATATACCCTCGACCCGCAGAGCTGGGTTGAGCAATTTACCCACTTTGGCAATGGTATTCACCAGTGCTGACAAACCCTCCAATGCATAATATTCACATTGCATGGGAATGATGACCCTGTTGCTCGCAACAAACGCATTGACGGTGAGCATGCTTAAAGCGGGTGGGCAGTCGATAATTATATATTCGTAACGATCATCAAGACTTTGAAAGGCCTTCTGCAAACGTTTTTCTCGACCAGAAATTTGCATTAATTCAACTTCGGCCGCCGTTAAGTCGCCGTTGGCGGGAATCAAATCATAACCAGCTTCAAGGCAGGGGATGATGGCTTCATCTGCAGTGCAGCGCCCGGTCAGCACATGATAAATGGTGGTTTGCAGCTGGTCTTTTTCCACACCACAGCCCGTGGTCGCATTGCCCTGGGGATCGAGATCGACCAGCAGCACTTTTTTGCCGAGATGGGCCAGAGCCGCGGCAAGATTAATACTTGTCGTGGTTTTACCAACACCGCCTTTCTGATTGGCTATCGCATAGGTGGGAGTCAAGACTGAACCTTTATTTATGATTTTTTGATGATGACTAGGTGGCGTTGCTGATCCAGTGTGGGCACATCCAGCGCAATAGCCTGCTCGACCTTATAGCCTTTCGGTAGCTCGCTCAACTCTTTATCGGGATAGCGTCCCTTCATGGCGTAGAAGCAGCCCCCCGGGGCCAGCAAGTGCTCACTGCCTTCAATCATATCCGTCAATGACGCAAAAGCCCGGCTAATAACGCCATCGTAGAGCTGTTTGGGTTTATAGGCCTCAACTCGGCCCTGCATTTCTTTGACATTACTTAATTTCAGGGCGGTCTTTATCTGAAATAGAAAGCGTATTTTTTTGCCATTGCTGTCGAGCAGGCTGAAGGTTTTATCGGGGTGAGTAACGGCCAATGGAATGCCCGGCAAACCGGCACCGGTGCCAACATCAATAAACGATTGCCCCTGTAAATGGGGGCCAATACTGAGGCTGTCGAGCAGGTGATAACTGAGCATTTGCACTGGGTCTTTTATCGAGGTGAGGTTA
Source organism: Gammaproteobacteria bacterium (assembly GCA_003646355.1). The sequence continues at coordinate 2,579 of QNFO01000122.1, read as the reverse complement.
TAGGCTTTATTCCAGCGCTGCAGTAAGCCGATATATTGCAGCATTGCCGCTCTCTGCGAGTCTTCAACCTGCAAACCCTGGGCAACAATACCTTCTTGCAGTGCGCTATCTAATTGGGCGACAGAAACCTCACTCGACGACTTAGGCAAAATTTTCAGCCACTGTGGCCCTCTTTTTTAAATAAATGAGTAACAGGGAAACCGCCGCCGGGGTCACACCCTGGGTGCGAGCTGCCCGCGCCAAAGTAGTAGGCCGGGCTTCGTCGAGCTTCTGCTTGACCTCGTTGGATAGACCCTTCACTTCTGAGTAGTCAAAGTCTTCGGGGATGGCAGTATTTTCATGGCGGCGCAGGCGTTCGATATCATCTCGCTGGCGATCAATATAACCGCTGTATTTCGCCTTTATTTCAATTTGCTGAGCCACTTGCGGGTCAACCACCGGTAAATCGCTGTCAGCGTACAAAGCGGCAATTTTTTGATAGTCCAATTCTGGGCGCTTAATTAGCTCCGCCAGGTTGTACTCATGGGTGAGTGGCTTTTCAATGTGGGCTTCAAGGGCAACGGCCTCGGCACTGCCGGGTTGCACCCAGGTGCTGGCCATTCTCGCGTCTTCCCGGGCAATCGCCTCGCGCTTATCACTGAAATGGCGCCAGCGCTCATCGTCCACCAAACCAAGTTCACGGCCTTTTTCGGTTAGGCGCTCGTCAGCATTGTCTTCACGTAGCAACAGACGGTACTCCGCACGACTGGTAAACATACGGTAAGGCTCGCGAGTACCCATGGTAATCAGGTCATCGACCAACACACCCAGGTAGGCTTCATCGCGGCGCGGGCACCAGGCCTCTTCACCCTTAACCTTGAGGGCGGCGTTAATCCCCGCCAATAAACCCTGAGCAGCGGCCTCTTCATAGCCGGTGGTGCCGTTAATCTGACCGGCAAAAAACAAGCCCTTCACGTGACGGGTTTCAAGGGAGTACTGCAGATCTTGTGGGTTGAAGTAATCGTATTCGATGGCATAACCGGGCCGGGTTATGTGGGCGTTCTCGAAACCTTTAATCGAGTGCAATAAATCGAGCTGTACGTCGTAGGGCAGGCTGGTGGAAATACCATTGGGGTAGAGCTCGTAGGTGCTTAAACCCTCGGGTTCAACAAATATCTGGTGGCTGGATTTATCGGCGAAGCGCACGATTTTGTCTTCAATCGAGGGGCAGTAGCGCGGGCCAACGCCGTCGATAACACCCGTGTATAGGGGTGATCTGTCCATGCCACCACGGATAATATCGTGGGTCTTTTCACTGGTGTGGGTAATCCAGCAGCACACTTGTTTAGGGTGCTGATTCGTACTCCCTAAAAAAGACATCACCGGTCGAGGCTCGTCACCCCACTGTTCCGGTAGATCAGAAAAGTCGACAGTGCGGGCATCAACCCGCGGTGGTGTACCGGTTTTTAAACGGTCGACGCGAAAGGGCATTTCTCGTAAACGCTGGGCCAGCGTTGCCGCTGGTGGTTCGCCCGCCCGTCCACCGGCATGGTTTTGCATACCGACGTGGATTTTACCCGCCAGAAAAGTACCCGTGGTCAGCACGATGGAGGGGGCGAAAAACTGCAGCCCGGACTCAGTCACCACGCCGGTAACCTTGTCGCCCTCGGTGATTAAATCATCCACCGCTTGCTGAAAAATTAATAAGTTGTCTTGATTCTCAAGAGCAGCACGCACCGCCGCTTTGTACAAGGCCCGATCTGCCTGCACGCGGGTAGCGCGCACTGCGGGGCCTTTACGGGCATTGAGAATACGAAATTGAATACCAGCCTTGTCGGCCGCCTGGGCCATGATGCCGCCCAGAGCATCAACTTCTCTCACCAAATGACTTTTGCCAATGCCGCCAATCGCCGGGTTACAAGACATCTGACCGAGGGTTTCAATGTTATGGCTGAGCAAGAGGGTTTTACAGCCCATGCGCGCAGCCGCCAGGCAGGCCTCGGTGCCAGCGTGACCACCGCCAATAACAATGACATCAAATCGTTGAGTTTGGGACATAGATTTCTAATACGAGCCGTGCGAAAAGTGCAGTTAGCCGGCCATTGTAGCAAGATAAAAGCTATCGCCAAAGCACTGCTAAGCAGACAATTTTTAGGGGGTTGCTAGTTGCAGTGAACAGCTCTTCACTGACTTTGTTCAGCACTCTGTTTTTTAACAAAGTCAGTGCAATCCGACACTCCGCTTTCACCGCGTTGCCAGAATTTATCAATCACGTAAGCTGGCACGAGAACACCCGGCAACAATACTGTTGCCGCAATAGTGGTCGCAGCAGCTTTTTTAGGTAGTGCCTGTACCAATGGATCCCTCAAAGGACCTTTGACCTTCACGGGTGGCATGCGCGAAAAAAAGTTCTTTTTTTGCTGGGGTAGCAACACCATATCAATGCTTTCTTCTCCCAAATCCACTGTGGCTGCGCCATTAACAACAAGCCTGGGGCCCGCAGCAATCATAGTGTTGCTTTTGGTAACACCCTGGTGAATGTCGAAATCCACCATGATGCAGTCAAGTTGAGTATAAGCATCCTCGAACGTGCTTTTACG
>QNFO01000121.1 GCA_003646355.1 Gammaproteobacteria bacterium | reverse complement strand
CCTTTCTCTGCCCAGCGACCCATCCAGTAGGTGAGAAAACCACCCGCCGTATTGGCGACACTGGCAACAGCGAGTAGAACCCACAAGCTACTTTCGCCCTGCTCCACCAGCCACAGCAATAATAACTCTGAACCACCCGGCAGTAAGGTTGAAGACAGAAATGCGCTGATTGCCAGCCCGAGTAAACTGCCTTCTTCGCTGAGAAATGCGGAGAAAAACCCTATCAACTGTGGCTGGGCTTTGCGCTAATGAGCGCGCAGGCTCGACGAAGAATGTCACAAACAACCGGGATGCGTTCGAGCAGTACCTGTTCGATTTCAGCCATGCTAATTTGTGCAGTGGCTTTTCCAGCCGCCGGATTAACCACCAGCGAAAGGCTAGCGTAGGGCAAAGACTTTTCTCTTGCCAGAGCCGCTTCAGGCATGCCTGTCATGCCAACAATATCGCAGCCATCGCGTTCCATTCTTTTTATTTCAGCGGCTGACTCCAACCTCGGCCCCTGCGTCGCGCCATAGGTGCCCTGGTTGAGAATAGTCACCCCGCCACTATCGGCGGCGCTAATCAGCACTTGTCGCAAGGTCTCGTCGTAGGGGGAGGTGAAATCAATATGCTCAACACCGTACTCTCCACCTTCATAATAAGTATGTTTACGGCCCCAGGTGTAATCGATAATTTGATCGGCGACGACTAATCTACCGGCATCACAATCAGCACTAATACCACCGACCGCATTGTAGGCCAGCAGGTGGCTTGCCCCCTCTTGCTGCAGGGCCGCGATATTGGCTCGATAATTCACTTTATGGGGCGGGATAGTGTGCGCATCACCATGGCGAGTCATAAACAGCACTTCGACCCCATTCAGGCGTCCTTTGTGAACAGGCCCTGAGGGCTGCCCCCAGGGTGTATCCACATTTAGTGTTTCATCAATAGTCAGGCCCGACATGGACAGCAAACCACTGCCAGCAATAATCGCCGGCATGATGCTCGTGTTACTCATCGATTATTCCTACTCATCGCGTCTTGATGACAAAGCCACTTATTGTTTCTTAACACGGGGCACCACAAAGCCATCCGTATCATCGGCAATATGCACAGTTGAGGTGGGGAAGGCCATTTCTGCTTTGTGGCTGGTAATAATAGCGGCGATCTTTAAAAGCACGTCCTGTTTAACGGCGTGGTACTTTGCCCAGTCGGTGGTTTTGGTCATGGTGTAAACAAAGAAATCAACCGAGCTTGCGGCAAAACTATTAAAGTTAACCATCAGTGTTTGCGTGGTATCAATTTCAGGATGGTCTTTTAGCATCGCCTCAACGTCATTAACAATGGCGCCCATGCTGTTGATATCGTCGTAGCGCAAACCAATGGTTTCGTAGATGCGACGATTGAGCATGCGCGAGGGATTTTCAACCGAAATAGTGGCAAAAATACCATTGGGGATATACAGCGGGCGCTTGTCGAAAGTGCGAATGCGGGTTAAACGCCAGCCAATATCTTCCACCGTGCCTTCAATTTCTCTATCGGGAGAGCGAATCCAGTCACCCACTGAAAAGGGGCGGTCGAGATAAATCATTAAACCGCCAAAGAAATTTGACAGTAAATCTTTCGCCGCAAAACCGACGGCCAAACCACCGATACCACCAAAGGCCAGCACGCCAGAAATACTAAAACCAAATATTTGCCTGGCTATTAGCACGGCGGAAATAATAATAGAGGCCCGCAGCAATTTACCCATTGCTCTGACGGTAGTCGTATCGAGGGGTTCTTTTAAATAGGCGGGGTTGACCAAATTACTTTCAGCGCGCTTGACGAAATTAAGCAGGAACATCGCCAGAAGCAGGATAACGGCCGCACGATTAACGGGTTCAATTAATTCTGACCAGCCAGATTCAACCGCCCTGGCAGCTATACCCGCTGCAATATTAATACCCAGCACCCACACCAGCCACACGAAGGGCTTGCGGGCCGCCCCAATCAGCGCATCATCCCAGAGAGTTTTTGTAGCTGCGGCATGGGCGGAAATACGATTAAAAAACCGACTCGCAAAATAGCCCAATAAAAGCGCGCTAAAAACCACCAGAAAAACATGAAACCACCAGATAGATTCAGAACCGCTTATTTCTATCAACCAGCTTTCAACGTTTTGAAACATTTATTCTTACCTCAAAATTTATTTTCTATAAACCACACCCTTTTAACAAAAGGTGAACAAACAGTTACACCAAAATCAATTCAATGACGTCAGGGCCTCTCGTGTTGCCCGCCACCGAGCGTCATTCACCAGCTCAGCCCATTGCCACTGCTTTTGTGCCTTCATTACCGGCAGGCGTGGTGAAGAATAAGGCTCGGCTCTGGTTTGGAGAAACTCAAGTACCTCCAGCGCACCCTGACGATTATTACATACCAGCACCATATCGCAGCCAGCACTCAGTGCCGCTTCGGCCTTTTCTGCATAAGTACCCAGTTGATCGGCACCCTTCATCGACAAATCATCGCTAAAAATAACGCCCTCAAAAGCCAGCTCATCGCGCAAAATATTCTGTAGCCAATACGAAGAAAAGCCGACAGCTTTACTGTCCACCTCAGGAAAGACGATATGGGCCGGCATAATCCCCTGCAATTTAGGGCTTAGCGCTTTGAAGGGGACGAGATCCCTACTTTGTAGTTCTGCAAGACTGCGTGCGTCATAGGGTATTTCAAGGTGACTATCGGCCGTCACCCCACCGTGACCGGGAAAGTGCTTACCCGTGGCGGCCATCCCCGCCTCGGCCATTCCCTCGATAAAAAAGCCCGCAGCAGCACTGGCAATAGCGGGGTCGAGGGAAAAGGAGCGGTTGGCAATCACCTCGCAATGACTGCTATCGAGATCGAGCACCGGCGCAAAGCTAAAGTCGAGACCACTGGCGATCATCTCAACGGCCAGCAACCAGCCGCTATTGCGCAGTAGCTCCGCCCCCCGTTTGCTGTCCTGCGCAAACAAAGTGCCCAGCTTCTGCATCGGCGGCAGAATAGTGTAGCCCTCACGCAGGCGTTGCACCCGACCACCCTCCTGATCTATCGCCAGTAGCAATTCGGGCCGCAGGGCAGAGACCTCCGCCGTCAAGGCCATGAATTGTTCCTTGGAGCTGATATTGCGCGCAAAAAAAATCACGCCGCCAACCGGGCTTTGTGTCAGCAAATTGCGCTCGCTATCGCTGAGAGAAGTACCTTCCAGATCGAGCATTAAGGGGCCTGGGGCCATTATCATCATCCATTACTCATTAGTGGGCCGGACAATAGAAACGCTGCCCATAATTGTCAATGGCTTTGCTCCTTATCCTGCCGTATTAGACAAATTGCGCATTTACAGTTTTGCTGATATTCCTACTGGCAATTAATGATGACTTTTTGATTTCAAACATGTTTATACATATCAGCAAGTTACATCCGAAGCATCAACTTGTATATTCATTCCACCCTAGAATAGTAGTATTTCTACCTATTGAAATACTAATGTCATCAAGTTTTGGCAGTGCTATGTTGAGCACATGATATGTAAAGGAGAGCAATTATGAGCAGGAAATTACCGGTCATTGGCGCCTGGTATCAGGACATCGAAGAGAACCAAATTTTTGAAGTTGTGGCTCTGGACGAAGACGGCGATTGCATAGACATTCAATACGCAGACGGTGAAATTGGCGAGTTCGACTACGACACCTGGTACCAGATGCTGGTCTTACCCGCCCAGCCCCCCGAGGACTGGAGTGCGCCCTACGAGCTGGCGCGCGAGGACAGCGCCGACCCTGACAAAACCTTTACCATGGCTCCGGTCGATGACCCTCTGAGAGATATTGAGCCGGAACCAGCATTTAGTGGCGACGATTACTGAGCACGCCTAAAACAAGAAGTAACTCACTGGCGTCTCTCTTTCTACGCCGGTGCGGCCGTTGTATTTCATCTCAAACTAACAATGATAAAACCCCGCTTGTACAAAAGTCCCTACCAGCAAGCCTTCAAAGCATCAGCTAACGCGGCTCGCAAATAAACACCGGGATATCACGCCCGGTGCGATTCTGATAAATATCGTAGTCGGGGTAGTGCTCACAGCACACAGGCCACACCGCGGCCTTTTCTTCGGCATCGGCGCGGCGGGCTCGCAATTTCATTTTCTTCGCTTTGTACTGCACTTCAATATCGGCATTCGCCACTAGATTATTAAACCAAACCGGGTTCTTCGGCGCACCACCTTGAGAGGCCACAATGATCACGCCATCCTTATAGGGCACGTGCATCAAGGGAATCACCCGTTGCTTGCCGGATTTTGCCCCCGTCATCGCCACCAGACAAACGTCATAGCCATTCAGTTTGCCGAGAATGCGCCCATTAGTGAGGCGGTAAACCTTTTCGTTCAAGGAAGAAAAGACCTTCAGATAAGGCAGCAGTTTGCCCATTTGCTCAGAACTAGCCGTTTTTAGATTTATCATTGTTATGTTCTCGAAAACAGTGAATGAGGTTTTGTTAGTTTACGACACTAGCCCATTCAACGGGAAACCGATCGCCCGACCCATTTGAAATGACACTCGCTTCAGTCATCAGCAACCATCCGTTGAAATCGACGATTGCCAAAGGGTAGACTGGATGCCAATAAAAAACACAGAGAATCCACCCCGTCATGAAAGCATCTGATATTGGCAAACTCGGCGTCTGGGGCTTCCTTGACGGCTGCGACTACAAACAGTGTATTGAGCTCGCCCAAACTGTCGAGCGCCACGGCTATTCAACCCTGTGGGTACCCGAGGCCTTTGGCCGCGACCCCTTCGTCACCATTACCATGCTGGCGGGTGAAACGGAGAAGCTCTTTCTCGCCACCGGCATCGCCAATATCTACGCCCGCGACCCCATGGCGATGGCATCGGCACGCAATGCCGTTGACGAACTCAGCGGCGGCCGCTTGATTCTCGGCCTCGGCGTCTCCCACCGGGAGCTGGTTAGCGCTATTCGTAGCCACGACTATGGCAAGCCCGTCAGCACCATGCGCGCTTATCTTGAAGCCATGAACGCTGCCATGTATACCGCGCCACCACCGGCAAAACAGGGCATCGTTGTGCTAGCAGCACTGCGCGAGAAAATGCTCGGCCTGGCAGGCAGTGCCAGCGACGGTGCTCACCCCTACT
>QNFO01000120.1 GCA_003646355.1 Gammaproteobacteria bacterium | reverse complement strand
CGAACACAACCCGCCGCCCTGCCACTACTTTTGTGCCTAATCAGGCAGTGTAAAGACCTTTCATCATACTCATCCGTTTCGGCCTTATCGGGAAAGTTCTCACCTGACTCATACCTAAACTCTTCACAGTACACACGATAACGAACCTCGAAAACGGCCCTTTTATCCTCCGCACTGGTCACTAACTCAACCTGGAAGTACTGCAGGAACCTTTCTGCAAGTGACTCCTTTTCATTATTCATATCCAGCCCCCTCCTCTTTGCACCTTGACTAGAGTGGGTCGAATATCCTGGGGCTATACCCATACGGAACAGGAAATATATCGAACACTGCAAAGCTGGTAACAAATATACGTAAATTAGGACAGGCCGTGCTTTTGTTCAATCGAACTCACCAAACCCGTAATAGCCTGTTCAAGAAAAGTATACACCTGCTTAAATCCTGCTTTATTACTATAGTAAGGATCTGGAACTTCCGTCACACCGAACTGAGGGGCAAAACTCATTATCATCATTAATTTATTTTTATGCTCATCAGGACAAAGAGATAGCAGACTGCGGTAATTATTAGTGTCCATCGCTAAAATGTAGTCAAACTCGACAAAATCGATAGACTTAATACTACGTGAGCGCAATTTAGCTATCCGCACACCAGAGGCCGATACCGTTTTCTGAGCGCGAATATCGGGGGGCTGCCCGTTTCTTGATACATGAGTGCCCGCCGAATCTACCCTGACATCCTGTGACAGGTCTTTCTCAAATAGCTGTTGCCGCAACATGCCCTCAGCCATTGGTGAGCGACAATAATTGGCAGTACACACCAATAGCACGGATACCTGGTACGTATCATTTTTCGGAGAGAAAATACTCCGACTAAAAAATTTCATCATAGCCTCAGTTTAATATTACTACCTAACAGACGACCTGATTCCCGTAGACTTTAATAAGCATTTTTATGGAAAAACCCCTTATAGCAGCTAACTAGAATAATTTTCAAGTCTAGCCAAAGGCTCCAGTTATTTATGTACCAGAGGTCATGCTCCACCCGCTTGCTCATCTTATCAAGGGTGTCTGTTCTACCACGATAACCATTAATTTGAGCCCAGCCCGTAATGCCCGGCTTAACTTTATGACGCCACATATAGGATTGCACGAGATCTTTATAATACTCGTTATGCACTAAGGCATGAGGACGAGGGCCAACGATAGACATCCGCCCCTGAAGAACATTAAAAAACTGCGGCAATTCATCGAGACTGGTTCTTCGCAGAAAATGACCCAGGGGCGGTATCCGAGGATCATCAATCTCAGCCTGAGTTATAGCGCCCTTCACCTCTCTGTGCACCTCCATGCTGCGAAATTTATAGACCGTGATTTTTTCGCCACCCATTCCGTGGCGCTTTTGCTTAAATAGCACAGGACCCTTTGAAGTCAGCCTTATCACCAAAGCAATTATCAAGCACACTGGAATTATAGATACACCAATCAGTGTCGCTAAAATCAAATCTTCAAGCCGTTTCAGGCTCCGGTTAAAACCATCGAGAGGTGTGTAACTGAGGTCAATTGTGTATTGAGAACCCAGATAGCTGATGCGATGCTGGAGTAATTTCGCATCATTATGCTGAGGGATAAACCGGATATTAGCCAGGGTGTGGCGTAGTTCATAGGTAATTTCATCAACTCTTGCGAAGTCATTAAATGGCATGCTAATCCAGACTTCTGACACACTGGAACTCTCAACAAGATCAGCCAAACCATGGCACCCCAAGTCATACTCCTCCAAATTGGCTTCTCTGCAAATACGATAGCCTGCAGAATCCATGTTTCTCAAAGTCTCGCACCCCTGTTCGGTTCTATAGACGATCAAAACATCACTCGTCAACCTGCCCTTTGCTTGTAACGCCACCACCAGTTGGTGATATACAGCATGGGCAAAAAACAGGATAAGCGATGAGAGGCAAATCCACCCACCCAACCAAAGGCGGGAATACAGCTGGGTAACTTTGAGAAACACCAGCAGCATCATAAAAACACTAAATGACAAAACAACACGACTAGAAAAATAAAAAAATATTTCCCTAAAGCTTGAATCAGCACCGGGGTAGGAATTTAAAATAATAAATATTAAGCCAGTGATCAAGCTGGCCGAGAAAATAAACAGGTGGTAATACGGAGGCAAAACCCATTCGCCGAAGCGCAGGAAGTAGCTCAAATACCCCATCAGAACTATTAATGTAATGTCGACAATTATAGGCGCAACATTGAAATTTGAACTTGTATTTACTTTGCCCATCTTTACTCGCTAGTACTCACCAATTTCAGTGTATATAAAAAAATGGCCACGTAAAAGCGTGGCCATTTTTTTATCGGTGCTTGAACATCATAAGGTAATCAGTGCTTCATTTTTCTCTAATGTGCTCTCGCCAATACCTTTTATATTTAACAGCTGCTTCTTGCTCGTAAAAGGCCCGTGCTCTTCACGGTACTTTACAATCGACTCAGCCTTACTTTTGCCAATATTATGTAATACAGAAGCAAGCTCTTTCGCATCTGCCTTATTAATATTAACACTTGATACGACAGTTTCTTCAGAAGCAGCCTTCTCCCCCGCATAAACCGGCCCAGCGGTAGATAGACCTAATATTACAACAGCGAAAACACAAGCCAATAACGTCCTTATACCTTTCATATTTTACTCCGTGCACTAAAGTGCTCCATGTAAATTATTAAATGAGGGTTCATCCCTCACCGACATCTTCTCCAATTTCTTTTTTTATGGCAAGTAGCATTGCCACAGGATCCTCCGACTGCGTCACAGGCCTACCAATAACCAGATAACTACTGCCCCCATCAACAGCCTGTCGTGGACTCATGATCCGTCGCTGGTCATCATCCCCGGTAAGATTAACAGGGCGAATACCTGGGGTGACTCGCAAAAACGACTCACCACACTGGTCAGCTATTATGTTTGCCTCCTGTGCCGAACACACAACACCGTCCAGGCCGCACTGCATGGCAAGCCCTGCTAGCCTAGATGCTAATTGCGCTGCGGGCATATTCAAACCAAGCTCAGCAAGATCACTGTCTTGCATACTTGTCAGCACTGTTACTGCGATAAGACTGGAGTCGCCGCCCTGTCGCTCAAGGGCTTCCCGCGCAGCCTCCATCATTCTTGAGCCACCCAGGGCATGAACATTGAGCATCCATACACCGAGATCCAGCGCAGCACTGACTGCTTTCGCAACAGTGGTCGGAATATCGTGAAATTTAAGGTCAAGGAAAACATCAAAACCCCGGTCAACCAAGGCTCGCACCAGCTCAGGGCCTGAGTGGGTGAACACTTCCTTACCAACCTTCAGGCGGCAAAGATCTGGGCTCACACTATCCGCAAAAGCGAGAACCGAGGATTTATCGGGATAATCTAGCGCGACAATAATGCGTTTATCAAGAATGGCAGCAGGCATTTTGAACTTCTTTTATCAGCGAGTATTAACTTTTAGAGGATTCAGATCCCAGCTTCTTTATCTCGGCTTCAGCAAGAACAAGCTGGCGCCGCAGACGTCGACATTGGGCCTTTTGCCCTAAAGAGCCCGGCAAGCCAACCGCATAACTGAGTACGCTACCAGCAAGAAAAGCCGCAAGTAACCAGATACCAATAGGCAATTTAAGCAGAGAAAAGCCCAGCAAGGTCACAGGGACTTCCAGAGGGTTATCCTGAACAATCCAGACACCCATCAACACACAAATGAAGAGTAATAACAGGCCAATCCATCGCTTTACTTTTGTCATTTCCATCTCCTAAAAAAAACGGCAAAGCTTACGCTTTACCGTTTTTAATTAAGCTTACTGCAAGGAGGAGTTACTTGCCTATTCCAGCGTTAACCCGCTCCCGCAGTTCCTTACCAGGCTTAAAATAGGGCACATGTTTACCGGGTAACTCAACGGTTTCCCCTGTTTTGGGGTTTCGTCCGACTCGCGGCTTACGATAGTGTAAGCAAAAACTACCAAATCCTCTTATCTCGATACGCTGGTTATTCACCAGTGCCTGTGTCATTTCTTCTAGTATCATCTTAACCGCCAATTCAACGTCCTTCGGCGGCAGTTGATCCTGAAACTGCGAAATTCTATCAATCAATTCAGATTTGGTCATTTTGTTTTTCTTACCAATATCGCCCTATTGTAGCCGACAGTTACCTGTCGTTGCTCTCCATCTGTGCCTTGATAAGATCACCAATGGTAGTTGGTGTCGCTGCATTTTCAGTCTCTTGCTTCTTGTGATCCTGAACTGCCGCTTTCTCTTCGGCCGCATCCTTCGCTTTAACAGACAAGTTAATGACACGATTCTTTCTGTCGGTACCAATAACGCGGGCTTCAATTTCATCACCCACTTTCAGCACAGAGCGAACATCGTCGACTTTGTCCTGAGAAACTTCGGAAGCCTTTATGACACCTTCAATGTCTTCACCCAAAGTAATCGTCGCGAATTTCACTTCGACTTCTTTAACGATACCTTTAATCAAGCCGCCTTTTTCATTCTCGGCAATAAAGTTGGAGAAGGGGTCATCGGCAAGTTGCTTAATACCGAGAGAGATGCGCTCACGCTCAGAATCGATAGCCAGAATAACAGTCTCAAGCTCATCGCCTTTCTTGTAGTTTCTGACAACTTCTTCACCGGCTTCATTCCAGGAAATATCGGAAAGATGAACCAGACCGTCGATGCCACCGTTGAGACCAATAAAGATACCGAAGTCAGTGATTGACTTAATAGTACCGGAGATCTTGTCGCCCTTGGCGTGCTGACCACCAAAATCGTCCCAGGGGTTAGTGAAGCATTGCTTCATACCCAGAGAAATACGACGACGCTCTTCATCAATATCGAGCACCATGACTTCAATTTCTTCACCTACCTGCACAACTTTAGAGGGGTGAACGTTTTTGTTAGTCCAGTCCATTTCAGAAACGTGAACCAAACCTTCAACGCCATCTTCCAGCTCGGCAAAACAACCGTAGTCAGTGAGATTAGTAACGGTGGCTTTCACCTTCACTTTCTCTGGGTAACGACCTTTGATGTCGCTCCAGGGATCTTCACCCATTTGCTTCATACCGAGGGAAACGCGATTGCGCTCACGATCAAACTTGAGCACTTTAACGTCGATATCGTCACCAACATTAACGACTTCTGAAGGATGCTTAATACGCTTCCAGGACATGT
>QNFO01000119.1 GCA_003646355.1 Gammaproteobacteria bacterium | reverse complement strand
CAGTGGAACTTGAACTCAGTAACAGACCCCAAATTGCGTAAGGCACTGACGCCTGATTATGTCGCCATGTGTAAGCGTTTGGTGATGTCTTCTGAGTTTTACCCGGCCATTCAAAAGCCCAATGCTGAGCTGATCTCTGAGCACATTGAGTGTTTTGAGCCAAAAGGCATTCGCACCAAAGATGGCGAGCTGCATGAAGTTGACGTGGTTGCTCTGGCTACCGGTTACTACGCCGGCGAGCACATGATGCCAATGACCATGAGCGTTGAAGATGGTCCTACTCTTGAAGAAGCATGGAAAGATGGCATTTACGGTTACCGCACGGTTGCCATGCCCGACTTCCCCAACTTCTTTATGGTGATGGGCCCTAACAGCCCAGTGGGTAACTTCTCTTTGGCCGCGATTGCCGAAGTACAGTCTGGTTACATCATGAACTTCGTCGAGAAGTGGGCCAATCGTGAATTTGAAAAAGTTAGCCCCAAGCGTGCGGCAACGGATCGTTTCGTTCAGGATATGAAGGACAACATGAAAGACACTGTTTGGCTGACCGGTTGTGACAGCTGGTACCTGGACGGAAACGGCGTTCCCGTTTCCTGGCCCTGGACTGCTGCCAAGTTCCGTAATGACTTGAAAGTGCCAGACTACAGTGAGTATGAAATGGAGCGTTAAACGCGCCTGATCTGCACCGCGACCCGGAGGTGATTATCACTTCCGGGTTTTTTTTGCCTAAAATATGACCGTGCAGTCGAACTTGGTCGAGCCAGTTCCACAGGTTACTTGGTGATTCCCGCAGAGAGTGGGCTATGATGAGGCGACAAAATTAATAAATAACATTCGTGAGGGGGTAGTGTGTCTGGAATTATAAGTTACGGTGCTTACGTACCGTATTATCGACTAACACGTAAGGCCATCGGTGGTGGCAAGGGCGAGCGGGCCATTGCCAGTCACGACGAAGATTCGGTATCGATGTCGGTTGAAGCGGGACGTGGCGCATTAGCCGCAAGCCCGGCGATTGACACGCTGGTGTTCGCGACCAATAGCGCGCCCTATACTGAAAAGCTCAATGCAGCGGCGATTCGCTCGGCTCTCGATTTACCGGCACAGGTGAATACTATCGAGCTGGCCAATAATACCCGCATGGGTTTGGCGGCTCTATTGCTCGGCACCGATCTCGGCAAGGCCGGGCGCACTTCACTGGTGTGTGCCGGCGATATTGTCATTGGCGCACCGGGTGGTGCTCGAGAGCGCGATAGCGGCGATGCTGCGGTGGCCTTTGTTACCGGGCCGGAAGAAGATGCCATTGCGCGTGTCCTGGGTCGAGCCTCTGCCACAACTGAAATTCTCGATGTCTGGCGCTTGCCGACCGACCGCTTTGCCCGTCAGTGGGAAGAGCGCTTCGGTATTGAAGTACTCGGCCCCGTCAGTCTCGATACAGCCCAACGTGCACTGGCCGATGCCAATGTGGCACCGGAGGCACTGGCCACGGTGATTCTCGATGCGACGAACAGTCGCGATGTCGCCGGTATTCCTCGCGCGCTGGGTCTAAAGCCCGAGCAAGTGGCCGATATGCTGGCAGGCTCCGTGGGTCGTAGTGGTGTTGCCCACGCCGGTCTGGTGCTGGCAAAGACACTCGATCAAGCACAGCCGGGGGATAAAATTCTTGTGCTGTCGACAGCCGATGGTTGCGATGCGGTGGTACTGGAAGTGAGTGACAAAATTGCCCAGGGGCGGCCCGTTCGCAGCGTCGATCAGTGGTTGGCGTCGAGTAATAATGAGATTGCCTATAACACCTATTTGAAATGGCGTGAAATTCTGCCCTTTGAACCACCGCGTAGACCCGATCCCGATCGCCCTGCCGCACCGATTATGAAGCGCAACGAACGTTGGAAATACGCCTTTTACGGCAGTCGTTGCGGTAAATGTGGTCAGGGGCATTTGCCACCACAGCGGGTCTGCCTCAAGTGTCGCTCGATCGACGAAATGATTGATGAGCGCTTTGCCGATGCGGCCTGCAAGATCACCACTTACACACTCGATCACCTAGCTTACAGCCTGCAGCCACCGGTGGTTTCCACCGTGGTGGATTTTGACTGCGGCGGGCGTCTGGCCTGTGAGTTGACCGATGTTGATCCGGGAGATGTGGCAATTGGCAACAAGCTGGAAATGACCTTCCGTCGTTTCTACACGGGTCAGGGTGTACATAACTATTTCTGGAAAGCACGGCCACAGCGCTAGGGGGTGATGTATGGCAAGTAACGGAATTAAAGATCAGGTTGCGATCGTCGGCATGGGCTGTACGCCCTTTGGCGAACACTGGGACAAATCTGCTGCGGATATGTTGATTGATGCGGCCAGCGATGCCTATAAATCGGCGGGTGTTGACCCCGCTGATGTTGACGCCTATTGGCTCGGCACTTTTGCCAGTGGTGTTTCTGGCATGGTGTTTTCTGAAGCCTTAAAGACACCTTATAAGCCGGTTACACGACTGGAGAATATGTGTGCCACGGGCAGTGAGGCAATTCGCAATGCGGCTTATGCCGTAGCGAGTGGCGCTTACGATTTGGTGATGGCCGTGGGTGTTGAAAAGCTCAAAGATGGCGGTTATTCGGGACTGGTCATACCGGGTCCCGATGGCGACGGCACTGAGTCGAGCATGACGGCACCGGCAATGTTTTCACTACTGGCACCCGCCTACTGTGAAAAGTACGGTGTCGGTGAAGGCGAACTGAAAGACGTGCTGTCACACATCGCCTGGAAAAATCATGTCGCCGGGGCGAAAAACCCCAAGGCGCAGTTCCGTAAAGAAGTCTCTCTGGAGAAGATCTGTAATTCGCCGCGCATCGCGGGTATGTTTGGTGTGTTTGATTGCTCCGGCGTTTCTGATGGTTCAGCGGCGGCGATTTTATGCCGGGCAGAAGATGCCTATAAATACACCGATAAGCCCATTTTCCTCAAGGCGCTGTCTGTTGCTGCGGGGCCGAATGAAGGCTTTATCAGTGATGAGTACGATTTCACCACCTTTCAAGAAGTGGTGGTCTCCGCTCAGGATGCTTACAAGCAAGCGGGCATTACTAACCCCCGTGAAGAAATTTCCATGGCGGAAGTTCACGATTGCTTTACGGCGACAGAATTAGTGCTGATGGAAGATATGGGCTTTTCCGAGCGCGGTGAGGGCTGGAAGGATGTGATGGAAGGCCGTTTTGACGGTGATGGTGCTCAGCCCATTAATCCCGATGGTGGCTTGAAAAGCTTTGGCCATCCAATTGGTGCGAGTGGTTTGCGGATGATGTACGAGATGTGGCTGCAGCTACGTGGCGAAGCTGGTGAGCGGCAGATTAAAGATCCAAAGCTGGGTTTAACCCACAATCTCGGTGGACAGCCGGGGCGTTGTGTCAGCTTTATCTCTATTGTTGGCCGCGAGATAGGCTAGATTTAATCCTATGAAACGTGTTGTCGTTTAGTCGGCAATAAAAAACCCGGTCTGCCTTTTTGTTAATTAAAGGTAGTTGCCGGGTTTTTTATTGCCTGTGAAATAGACGTGTCACAGGCCAGGTTGAGCTTGTGTTATTTGCGCTTCATTGCTGCGAAAAAGGCATCGTTGCTTTCAAAGCTCTTCAGTCGATCAATAATGAATTCGGTCGCTGCCGTGTCTTCCATATCGTTAAGGAGCTTGCGCAGTATCCACACGCGCTGCAGGTCAGCTTCGTTCATCAACAAGTCTTCACGGCGCGTACCGGAGCGTCGAATGTTGATGGCAGGGTAGACGCGTCGCTCGGCGATCTTGCGGTCGAGGTGCAATTCCATATTGCCCGTGCCTTTGAATTCCTCGAAAATTACTTCGTCCATCTTCGAGCCGGTGTCGACCAGTGCGGTGGCAATAATGGTCAGGCTGCCACCGTGTTCGATATTACGTGCGGCACCAAAGAAGCGCTTGGGTTTTTCCAGAGCGTGGGCATCGACACCACCGGTTAGAACTTTACCGGAGGATGGCACCACGGTGTTGTAGGCGCGGGCCAGGCGGGTAATGGAGTCGAGGAGGATGACGACATCCTTTTTGTGCTCGACCAGACGCTTGGCTTTTTCAATCACCATTTCAGCGACCTGAACATGGCGTGCGGGTGGCTCATCAAAGGTGGATGCCACGACTTCGCCGCGCACGGTGCGCTGCATTTCGGTGACTTCCTCAGGGCGCTCATCAATCAATAATACGATGATGAAACACTCGGGATTATTGCGCACGATGGACTGAGCAATGTGCTGCATCATGATCGTTTTACCGGCTTTTGGTGGTGCGACGATTAAGCCACGCTGACCTTTGCCGATGGGGGCAACCAGGTCGATGATGCGACCGGTTAAATCTTCAGTGCTGCCGTTGCCAGATTCGAGTGTCATGCGCTCATCGGGGAACAGCGGTGTCAGGTTTTCAAAAAGAATTTTGTTGCGGGCGTTTTCCGGGCGGTCGTAGTTGATTTGGTCAACTTTGAGCAGGGCAAAGTAGCGTTCGCCCTCTTTCGGAGGCCTGATCTTGCCTGAAATGCTGTCGCCAGTACGCAAATTAAAGCGACGAATTTGACTGGGCGAAACATAAATATCATCCGGTCCGGCTAAATAAGAACCGTCGGCTGAGCGCAGAAAACCAAAACCATCGGGGAGGATTTCCAGTACACCATCACTGTAAATGTCTTCGCCGCTTTTTGCGTGGCGCTTGAGGATAGTAAAAATAATATCCTGCTTGCGTAAACGGCCGAGATTCTCGAGGCCGTTGTCTTCGCCGAGTTTAATCAGCTCATCAATAGGTTTCGTCTTAAGGTCAGTCAGATTCATAAAATTGTTGTTCTAGATTTAATGAGAGAGGGAGGTTCAGTCTTGTTGGACTATTTGAATACAATGAGGAATTAAAGTGCGCCGACCGGCAAAGATCTAGTTTGGAATTGTTATATGTCTACACCCGAAAAGGCCGTTTAGGAAATGGTTTAACTAAAGGGGTGTTAGAAAGAGTCGGTGCTGATCGGGCGATTATAGTACCTGTTATCTAAAAAACAAGTGCTTTCTGTTGTGTTGTCGTGAGCTGGCCGAATGACAAGCTCACGACAAATGCTACTGGCTTCGTTGTTTCAGCGAGTCAGTGCTTTAAAGGCTGGCGTCAATAAACTCTTTCAGTTGTGCCTTTGACAGTGCGCCGATTTTGGTTTCGTGCAAGGCGCCGTCTTTGAACATCATCAGCGTGGGTATGCT
>QNFO01000118.1 GCA_003646355.1 Gammaproteobacteria bacterium | reverse complement strand
TGGGCGTAGCCAAAGGTTTTCTCAAGTACAGTTTGGGCATCGATAGTCATGGGTGGCGATTATAGAGACTTCTGAAATTGCTGCGGCGTTTTATCGAAGGGGCTGACGCTTAATTTAGTCAGTTAACGAAATGGTTAATTCGATAGTTAGCCCCTTGGTGGGCTTTGCGTTTGTACCTTGGCCAAAATACTTTGCCATTGTTCGGGGGTGTTGGCGTTGAGAAACTCTTCATCATCAACGCTGAGTACAAAGTTACTCAGCCCTCGGCTCGCCGTTTCACGGAGAAAAGCGGCAATGGACAGGTCGTCGGGGTGCTCGGCGCGTTGCGCTAGTGCTGCGATAACCGCGGGTGTAAACGGTAAATAAAGAGGGAATATCTGTTGGCCAAGGGTAGCGGGTAAGTTTGCATCCCCCTCTTTTAAGTTAAGAGCGGCGGCCTGAAATTGTTGTAATTTTGCCACGCTAAGCAAGGGCATATCGACGGGGATAATCAGCACGCGTCGCCCGGGGTAGCGCTGGCTCAAAGTGTAGAGAGCGCCAAGGGGGCCGAGCTGGGGGATGTCATCATTCAGGTAGCCCGGTGCATTGCGGCAAATAACGATTTCGTCGATGCCAGCTCGCCGTAGTTTGGCGCGCATAAATTCGAGCAGAGTCGTACCGGCGATGGGCAAGGTGGCCTTGTCTTGTCCCATGCGGGATGACTGGCCACCGGCGAGAATAACCCCGATCACAGCCGGTATTTGCTCGCTCACTGCTAGTCCTGCCAGCGTTCGGCAGCGTCGTTATCGCTACAGCGCGATGCCACCCAGCGCTCACCCGTCGGCGTACTTTCCTTTTTCCACAAGGGTGCTTTGATTTTTAAATAATCCATCAAAAATTCGCAGGCCTTAAAAGCCTCGCCCCGGTGAGCGGCGGTCACACCGACAAAGACAATGGGTTCGCCGGGCTGCAGGGCACCGACGCGGTGGATGATAATTAAGGGGCCGAGGCTCCAGCGATTTCGCGCCTCGACGACGATGTCTTCAAGGGCCTTTTCTGTCATCCCTGGGTAGTGTTCGAGAAACAAGGTATTCACCG
This sequence comes from Gammaproteobacteria bacterium, assembly GCA_003646355.1. Next base: position 4,208 of record QNFO01000118.1, on the reverse strand, counting down.
GGTCGTCGGCCTGGTCACGCACCAGACCGGTAAAGCTTACCAGCGCGCCACAGCTTGTGGTCGACTGACTCAATTGACGGGTCAGCTCACCCGGGTCAAAGGGAGTGTCCATGATTTTGATGGTCGTGCTTATGTCGATGTCGGTGTCGCTAGTCGTGCTCACTGCAAATCTCCGGAGGCTCGATTGGCCATTGTATTACGATTGACCAGGCGCTACCTGCGGTGATTGTTGTGTATAGCGGGTTTAGGGCGAGCCACTGCCTGCAACGTCCACCCGCACCGTTTCGATACGTGAAGCCCGCTTGCCCTTGCCAATATCACTCATTTGCCCGTCAAAGGTCAGGCAGTAAAGTGTCTTCATATCATCGCCACCCAGGGTGCAGGCCACCGCGCGGCGATCGGGCACTTCAATAACATCGGTGATTTCGCCGCCGTCTTTAACGCGCACGTAGGCGTCATTGGCAAAGGCCGCCAGCCAAATACCGCCTTCTTCATCCAGCGTAATGCCATCGGGGGTGTAGTCGCCCAGGTCGGCGAACATGCGTCGATTGCTGAGTGAGCCGTCGTCTTCAATGGTAAAAGCGCTGAGCCGCTTGCCCCAGCTCTCCGCCACTACCAGCATTTTTCCGTCGGGTGAAACCACCGGGCCATTGGGGAAGTGCAGGCCGTCGGCGACCTCGCGCACAGAGCCATCGGGCTTGACCAGCACAATCGTGCCGGGGGCAAACTTTTCGCCGCGAAATAAATCGTAGCCCATGCTGCCAACGTAGGCGTTGCCCTTTTTGTCGACCACCATGTCGTTGATTTCACCCTTCACCAGAGCGCTAACATCACCGTGAACGGGTAGCTTGTCGCCCTCTATACGGCGCAGGGTGTTGTCGCGCATCGATACCACCAAAGGCGTGCCATCGGGCAGAAAGCCCAGGCCGGACGGCCGGTTACTCACCTCTGCCATCACCTTGCGCTCGCCGTCGGGCGTAATGGTGTAAACCTTTTTATCGTTAACGTCGGAGACCCACAGCAGGCCATTGCGCCAGCGCGGGCCCTCGAGAAAAACAAAGTCGTCGACAAAGGGTGTTAAAAGATTATTCATGATTACCAGCCTCAGTATAATTATTTTTAAGGGATAAGCTTTTTAAGTAGTGTACGAAATTCCCTGCTTTTTCTCAGCTCGTTGTTGTGTTCAACTGAGGACGTGTCATTTACTGTGTTTTTATTTTATGTCGAGGTTTCTCGATGCTAGGGACTCAACTTGGGTGTGTTAAAACCCGTTGTCTAAGGGAGTGGGGAATTGAATAATTTATATCATTATCGCTGTCGGGTTACCAAGGTTTACGATGGCGATACCATAACAGTAGATATTGACCTGGGTTTCCATGTGTCTTTAAAGAGTGAAAAAATTCGGCTTTTCCGAATTAATACACCGGAAGTTCGTGGCCCGGAAAGAGAGCAGGGTCTTATTTCAAGAGATTGGCTCAGGGAACGAATTTTAGATAAAGAAATAATTCTGCGAACAGTCAAAGACAAAAAAGGTAAATACGGACGTTGGTTAGGAGATGTCTTGATGGATGATGTGTGTATTAATGATGAGCTGGTGGAAAAAGGTCTCGCGGTTTATCACGACTACTAAATCGTGGCGGCCTAAGTAATGGCTGCACACTAATCGGAAGAGCGCGGGGATCAAGCTAAAATTATTGTAGCTTGATCCCCGTTTCTTTATGGATTAGTCGACTAATCCAGTCGGCTATTTCAATCGAGTAATAAAGTCGATAACCGCATCCGAGAAAACGGTGTTCTGATCACCGGCAACCATGTGCGAAGCTTCTTTTACATCGATAAATTCAGCATGGCTAACGGCCTCGCGAAATTCCTGTACGCCCTGTGCGCTGACCACATCTGACTTTTCACCGCGTACTAATAAGGTGGGGGCGGTGAGATTGCGGGCGGCGTCCATTAGACGTATGGCGCGCTTATCCAGGCCTTCGCCCAGTGCGCTATCGATCATCTTCGGGTCCCAGTGCCAAACGTAGCGCCCGCTTTCGTTTTGGCGAACATTTTTGCGAATGCCCTCAAGGTTGGTTGTGCGTTTGCGGCCGGTGTAGCTGGCTACCGATTCTGCGACTTCTTCGAGGGTGTCAAAGCCCTCGGGTTTAGCAGTCATAAAGTCGAGAATGCGTGAGACGCCTTTTGCTTCAACTTTTGGAGTTACATCAACGAGAATTAATGAGCGCAGTAAGCCGGGGTTTTCACCTTCGGCTGCAAGGGCGGTAATACCACCTTTGGAGGCACCGACCACGACGGGTGTCTGCTCGAGTTGTTCGGCGATAGCGGTGAGGTCGCGAACAAAGCCATCAGTCGTGTAGTCGCCCTCTGGGCACCAGTCAGATTCACCGTGGCCACGGGAATCAATATTGATGACATGCCAGCCTTCGTTAGCAACTTTGCGTGCAGTGTCACCCCAGGAATGCCGTGTTTGTCCGCCACCGTGTAAGAAGATAATGGGCGGATGGGCGGGGTCCCCGTAGGCATCGCCACGGCTGACAACGCCATCGCTGGCGACATATTTTACGTTGATGATTTCCATAGAAAATTCCTGAAGGTAAGGGTGGGTAGGCTGTGAATAAGAATTTACCGGGAAGAATGCTTATTTCCCGAATTAATATTTTTTGTCATACGATAGCCCGTCGCCGTATTTTGGCGGCGGGTTGAATGTGTTTGATAATGAGAGCTGGTACAGACGGTGGAAGGCTTAGCAGGTTTGACTGCTTGGGCGAGGGCGGTACTGACTAGCTACAACGTGGCGCGCAGTTTAACAAAATCGCGAGGGCTGAACAATGAAGAGGCCGTGTCAGGTTCGGGCAAACACTTTCATTGGCCCTACCATAAAGGCCTTAGGTCGTTTGTTGTTTAGGGTTAAGATTTATAATGTTTGGGGAGGCAAGGGAGGCGCAGCTTTAGTCAGCGCTATCTCCTTCGCCTGAATAGCAAATATCAATAATTAAATAATTACGACTCTCTCCGTGCAGGGTGAAGGCTATTTCATCATCGAGATTTTTGCCGATTAGTGCTTTGGCCAGGGGTGAATCAATACTGATATAGCCTTTGCTGGTGTCGAGCTCATCGGCACCGACGATGCGATAACAGACGTTTTTACCGACATCCTCTTCCAGTGTTACCCAGGCACCAAAGAACACGCGTTCGGTATTACCGGGTGCGCGATCGACAATCGTGACGTCTTCCAGCCGGTTGGTTAAATAACGCACGCGACTGTCGATTTCTCGCAGCCGACGCTTGCCGTAGATGTAATCCCCGTTTTCTGAACGATCACCATTCTTGGCGGCCTCATGCACCACGGCGGTTACCTGGGGGCGTTCAACCTTCCATAACTGCCGCAATTCATCGCGCAATTGTTTGGCGCCCTCACTGGTAATGTAGGGGCTGGAGGGTTCGCGGGGTGGTCGGTAGCGGCCCATAAATAGATTAACTGCTTTCGTCGGTGGACGGTTGTGAAGGCAGGTCAAAGCCAAAAACTTCGCTGTAAAACTGTAGTTCTTCAAGCAAGGCTCGCTCAGTATTTCCCGCTTGCCGAAAGCCGTGGCCCTCGCCACTAAACGGCACGTACTTCACTTTAAGCCCCTTTTCCTCGAGCGATTCAACCATTGCCTCCGCCTGTTGTGGCGGCACAACTTTATCGTCGAGACCCTGAAAGAAAATTACCGGGCAATTCAGTTTGTCGATATGGTTAATGGGCGAACGCTGCTGATAAAGCGCTTGCTCCGCAGGGTAGGGGCCAACCAGAGTATCGAGATAGCGCGACTCAAATTTGTGGGTGTCGCGGGCCAATGTTTCAAGATCGCCAATACCGTAATAACTGGCACCGGCTTTAAACAGGTCGTGAAAGGCGAGGGCGGCGAGCACGGTGTAACCCCCGGCACTGCCGCCGCGAATCATTATGCGCTCGGGGTCGGCGAGACCCTGGTTGATAAGGTGCTGAGCACCGGCAACCACGTCATCGACGTCTTTAATGCCCCAGGCACCGTCGAGGGCTTGTCGATAGGGTCTGCCATAGCCGGTGCTGCCGCGATAATTTACGTCGAGCACGGCAAAGCCCCGGTTGGTCCAGAACTGTATTTTAAGGTTGAAGCCGGTCGATGTCGCACCCGTTGGGCCGCCGTGGCACAAAACTAATAGTGGCGGTTTTTCATCGG
>QNFO01000117.1 GCA_003646355.1 Gammaproteobacteria bacterium | reverse complement strand
CGGTACCGTTGTTACGGGTCGTATCGAGCGTGGCATCGTCAACGTCGGTGATGAAATCGAAATCGTCGGTATTAAAGACACTGAAAAAACCACCTGTACCGGTGTTGAAATGTTCCGCAAGCTGCTCGACGAAGGTCGTGCTGGTGAGAACGTTGGCGTCCTTCTGCGTGGTACCAAGCGTGAAGACGTTGAGCGTGGGCAAGTACTGGCTGCGCCAGGTAGCATCCTGCCTCACACCAAGTTCGAAGCCGAAGTCTACGTACTGAGTAAAGACGAAGGCGGTCGACACACACCTTTCTTTAAGGGTTATCGCCCCCAGTTCTACTTCCGTACTACAGACGTGACAGGCGCTTGTGAGCTGCCCGAAGGCGTTGAAATGGTTATGCCAGGCGACAACGTGCAAATGGTTGTTACCTTGATTGCGCCAATTGCCATGGAAGATGGTCTGCGCTTTGCGATCCGTGAAGGCGGCCGTACAGTAGGCGCGGGTGTTGTTGCTAAAATATTCGAGTAAATTTTAGCTCTGCTCCATAAAAAAGGTCGCTATTTAGCGGCCTTTTTTATGGCTTGGTTTCCTGTAAGTCTAAGCTTGTCATGGATGAAATTGTATCTCGTGAGGATTGGCATTTTGGGCGCTCAAATTCTGGACAATAAAAAACCCTGCTAGTTAACTAGCAGGGTTTTTCAGTCCGAAAAAGGGGCTTATTTGGCCGCTTTTCTTTCCTTCGCTTCTATGATCACTTGCTCAGAAACATTCTTCGGGCAAGGCAGATAGTGAGAGAACTCCATGGAGAACTGTCCACGTCCCGATGTCATGGTGCGCAGGGTGCCGATATAGCCGAACATTTCTGCCAGCGGTACATCTGCTTTAACGCGAACGCCGGTAACACCTTTTTCCTGATCCTTAATCATGCCGCGTCGGCGGTTGAGGTCGCCAATAACGTCGCCAACGTGGTCATCGGGCGTGTACACGTCTACCTTCATGATGGGCTCGATGAGCTGGGGGCCCGCTTTTGGCATGGACTGGCGGTACGCGCCTTTAGCAGCGATTTCAAAGGCGACAGCTGATGAATCCACGGCATGAAAGCCGCCGTCATAGAGCTCAATTTCAACGTCCAGTACGGGGAATTCGGCCAGAGGGCCCATCGCCATCATGCCTTTAAAGCCTTTTTCGATAGCGGGGAAGAATTCCTTCGGTACGTTACCGCCGACAACAATAGAGTTGAAGACAAAGCCGGTGCCAGGCTCTCCGGGTTTGATGCGGTAGTCGATCTTGCCGAACTGGCCCGAACCACAAGACTGCTTCTTATGCGTGTAGCTATCTTCGATGGCCTCGGTAATAGTTTCGCGGTAGGCAACCTGTGGCTGACCGACTTCGAGTTCAACGTCATAAGTACGCTTGAGGATGTCGACTTTAATGTCGAGGTGCAATTCACCCATGCCTTTAAGAATGGTTTCGCCTGAATCCTGATCGGTCTCGACGCGGAATGAGGGGTCTTCTGCAATCATTTTGCCGATCGCCACGCCCATTTTTTCAGAGCCGCCCTTATCTTTGGGCTTAACAGCAATGGAGATAACCGGTTCGGGGAAGATCATTGGCTCAAGCGTCACTGGATCTTTAGGGGAGCAAAGGGTATGGCCAGTTTGTACGTTCTTCATGCCGACAATAGCGATAATGTCGCCTGCTTGCGCATGGCTAATCTCGTTGCGATCGTCTGCGTGCATTTCAACCATACGGCCTACACGCTCTGTTTTGCCGGTGTAGGAGTTGAGGATGGTGTCACCCTTATTCAGTACGCCAGAATAAACACGAACAAAGGTCAGTGCGCCAAAGCGATCTTCCATGATTTTGAAAGCTAATGCTTTAAACGATTCTTCTGTAGAGACGGTGGCAACGTTACCGGTATCATTGCCATCTTCGTCAGTCAGGGGCTGTGGCTTGACTTCGGTAGGGCTGGGCAGATAGTCGACAACAGCGTCGAGAATAACCTGTACGCCTTTGTTCTTAAAAGCGGAGCCGCAGTAAGTGGGGAAAAAGTCGAGGGCGATAGTGCCTTTACGAATACAGGCTTTGATGTCTTCCATGGCGGGCTCTTCGCCTTCCATATAGGCCATCATAATATCGTCATCTTGTTCGACAGCCATCTCGATGAGCTTTTCACGATATTCTTCGACTTGCTCGACCATGTCTTCGGGGACATCGGTGGTTTCGAAGTTTTCGGGGAGTCCGCTGTCATCCCAAATGAATGCCTTCCGGGTCAACAGGTCAACAACACCGACAAAATTTTCTTCGGTGCCAATAGGCAGGACCATAACCAGTGGGTTAGCACCGAGGACTTTCTCAACTTGGCCAACAACGCGCAGGAAGTCGGCGCCCATGCGATCGAGTTTATTGACGAAGATAATGCGTGCAACTTCTGATTCGTTGGCATAGCGCCAGTTGGTTTCAGACTGGGGCTCAACACCGCCAGAACCACAGAAAACGCCAACGCCACCATCGAGTACTTTGAGTGAGCGATAAACTTCAATCGTGAAATCGACGTGTCCTGGTGTGTCGATGATATTAAAGCGGTGGTCTTTCCAGTAACAGGTGGTGGCAGCAGATTGAATGGTGATTCCGCGCTCTTGTTCCTGTTCCATGAAGTCAGTAGTGGCAGCGCCATCGTGAACTTCACCGGTTTTGTGAATTTTTCCCGTCAACTTCAAGATGCGTTCCGTAGTGGTCGTCTTGCCGGCGTCGACGTGGGCGAAAATACCAATGTTTCTGTAGAGGCTTAAGTCAGTCATTGTTTTGCTCGAGTTGATGGGACGAAAAATAGCGCGGCATTATAGCCAATATAGTGGAGAGGTTGAACTATAAATAGACGAGTAAAGGGCTTTTGAAAAAATAAAATAGAAATTAATTGGCATAAGGGTAAATTTGAGTGCGTTTATTTGCTAGTATGCGCCCCCCGCTGAGTAGTAGTAGGCAAAGTGTCTATTGGTATGTAGGTGTTGGATTGTATTTATTTGGCTTTCGATTGCATTTTGTCTTGACACCCTCGGGGTTGGCCTATAACATTCCGCCTCCGTTTTTCGAGCTGCCATCAACTTTATGATGGCGCTAAACGACTAGATCTGGAGATCTGTTTCAATGCAGGATCAATCGATTAGAATTTGTCTTAAGGCCTTTGATCACAAGTTGATCGACGCCTCGGCTGAGGAAATAGTGGCAACTGTGCGACGCACAGGTGCGCAGATCCGCGGTCCAATTCCTTTGCCAACACGCAAAGAGAGATTTACTATTTTGACTTCGCCGCACGTCAACAAAGATGCGCGAGATCAATATGAGATTCGTACCCACAAGCGCTTGCTAGATATCGTTGAGCCAACAGAAAAAACTGTTGATGCATTGATGAAGCTAGATCTGGCCGCTGGTGTGGATGTGCAGATAAGTTTAGGTTAATTATTCGCCGGGCCTGGCCCGGAAGTGTAACGCTCTGAAAAGGGCGGCCATAGCGGGTAACAGCCCCGTACGCGAAGAGGTAAGAAATGAAAATTGGAATAGTAGGTCGTAAGTGCGGCATGAGCCGTGTCTTTACCGATGAGGGTATCTCTATACCCGTCACTGTGATTGAGGTTGAACCCAATCGCGTCGTACAGTTGAAGTCCGAAGAAACTGATGGTTACACCTCTGTGCAGGTGACTACCGGTACTCGTCGTGTTTCACGTGTCACTAAAGCTCAGGCAGGTCACTACGCAAAAGCAGGATCAGAAGCTGGTCGTGGTTTGTGGGAGTTTCGTCTGGATGCCGGTCAAGAAGCGCCAGAAGTTGGTGGTGCGTTGACGGTCGATCAGTTTGAAGCTGGTCAGGACGTTGATGTCTCGGGTGTATCTAAAGGTAAAGGTTTTGCGGGTGTTATTAAGCGCTGGAATTTCCAGATGCAAGATGCCACTCACGGTAACTCGCTGGCTCACAGAGCACCGGGTTCTATCGGTCAAAACCAGACGCCTGGTCGCGTATTTAAAGGTAAGAAAATGGCGGGTCACATGGGCTCTCGCAATGTGACAACGCAGAATCTTGAAGTGATTCGCGTCGATGCCGAGCGCAATTTATTGTTGGTTAAAGGTGCTGTGCCTGGCGCAACCGGCGGAACAGTCATCGTTCGACCAGCTGTAAAGGTCTGAGGGGTTAGCTATGGAGTTGAATATTGCGACACCGGCAGGCGTAAACGGCACAATCAATGTGTCTGATGAAGCCTTCGGTACAGAATTTAATGGTGATCTGGTTCACCAGGCGGTCGTTGCCTATATGGCAGGTGCTCGTCAGGGAACTCGGGCGCAAAAAACCCGTTCTGATGTAGCCGGTGGCGGTAAGAAGCCCTGGCGTCAGAAAGGTACAGGTCGTGCGCGGTCGGGTACTATTCGAAGCCCAATCTGGCGTTCAGGTGGTGTTACATTTGCCGCTCGCCCACAGGATCACTCGCAGAAATTGAATCGTAAGATGTATCGAGCCGCTATGCGCTCCATACTATCTGAGCTGGCACGTCAGGATCGTCTGGTCGTTGTCGAGTCTTTCGATATCGAAGAGCCAAAAACGAAGGCGCTAGTCAGTCGCCTCGGTGAATACGGTCTCAGCGATGTGCTGATTGTGACCGAAGAGGTTAACGAAAACCTTTATCTTTCATCTCGCAACCTGCACAAGGTTGAAGTGCGCGATGCTCTCGGTGTTGACCCCGTGACATTGATTCGCTGTGAAAAGGTAATGGTGACTGTGCCCGCGATTAAAAAGATTGAGGAGATGCTCGGATGAACAAAGAACGCATCTTCAAAGTATTGTTGGCACCACACGTAACAGAAAAATCCAGCATGGTTGCCGACGCCGGTAATCAGGTGGTTTTCAAAGTGGCGACCACTGCCACTAAGCGCGATGTCAAAGCTGCAGTAGAAGCTCTGTTCGAAGTGCAGGTTAAAGATGTTCGTGTAGTGAACGTCAAGGGCAAGACCAAGCGTAATAAAAATGGTCTTGGCAAATGTTCTGACTGGAAAAAAGCCTACGTTAATCTGGCTGCCGGTCAGGATATCGATTTCATGGCGATTGGGTAAGGAGCGTTTACTATGCCAGTAGTTAAGAGAAAACCAACCTCCCCCGGGCGCCGACATGTCGTTAGTGTGGTTCACGCTGATTTGCATAAAGGTGCGCCCTATGCGCCATTGCTCGAGAAGCAGAGCAAGAGTGGTGGCCGTAATAACGCAGGTCGTATCAGCGTTCGGCACATTGGTGGTGGTCACAAGCAGCACTATCGT
>QNFO01000116.1 GCA_003646355.1 Gammaproteobacteria bacterium | reverse complement strand
GCGGCTGAGGATGTCGAAGGTCAAGCTGTCCGACAAGGGATCACTGCCATCGCGCGCTAAAATAACAATGAATGCCGCTGTCTTGACGTTGACGGCGTCCAGGTTTTTGGCGTGTTCAGGGCCGCCGTTGTAGTGCACAACGTTGTGGGCAGTGAGTTCGCGAGGTAGGCCGCCAGAGTAATTGCGGGACAATATTTGCAGAGGTAGTTGTGCAAACTTGGGGGTGGCGCGAATCTGGCCGATTAAGCGCTCAAGGTAGGCGTCGCTATTGGCCGTCGGTGTGTTAATGATGAGCAGGTGCTTGTTCATGTCGCTCCATATCCAGTTGCCCCGAAATTTGTCGTCACGTTTTTTTATGCGGTATTCAAAAAACTCTGCGGCCAGTTGTGCCAGTAGTGATATTGCCAAGACATATAAACAGACGGTGGTAAATAAACGGCCCTGCCAGCTGGTGGCGGAAATATCACCGTAGCCCACCGTGGTGACGGTGGTCACCGAGAGCCAGAAGGCATCGCCCCAGCTGAGGTTTTCAAAATAGACCATCGCCACTGAGTGGATAAGAATGAGGGCAATGAGTAAAGAAAATAGGCGGGCCAGTTTGTAAATTGTGCCCGGCTCGTGTTCGACGGAGTACTTCAGGTGGTGGCGCCGCCAGTGACGCAGGTTAATGAACTGGATCAGCATGGTGCGTTAGCGGCCCTCATCGGGTGTGGCGCCTGTGCTGTCTGTTGACGCATCTGTCGGTTCGCGCTCTTGATAGCACGCGGTGACTTCTGCGAGTACGCGCTGCTTAATGGTTTTCTCGTCGTCGACCGGAACCTGGTAGCGCTGCGAGAGCGTGTTTAAATCGTCAGGGTTAAAGGATAGTCCGATGCGTGGTCGCTGAATACGCTGGTAGGGCAAGCCGACGATTTTGCGAATAAGGTCGCTGGGGTTGAGGTTTTCATCGGCGGCGTCGTGGCGAATGCGTTTATTGAGCTGTTCTTTAAAGACGAAGTGCATCTGCACTTTTTTCAGGGCGCGCTTTTCATCGGCCCATTTCGGATTGTGTTTAATCGCCACGACTGTCTGCCGTGTTGTGCGGCCACATTTGTTCGATTACATCGACGGCACAATAGACCTGTAGGAAAACCTCCGTTGAGCCATCTTCGCTGATTTCAACGCCCAGGCCGTAGTGGTCGTCACTGCCCTCGCACTCGTGGATGCGCAATTCTTCACCGTCCTCGGCTGCGGCAAGATCCTCCCCCTGACAGTCGCGATCATAGTAGTAGGCTTCTTGATCTTTAATGCTTTGCTGGTAGCGGGGGCTGAGCCAATCGGCGAGTTCACTGGGTGGGTTTTGGACGATAAGCTCGGGCCAGCCCTGGGACCATAATTGTGCAAAGCTGTCTTCATCAATAAAGGTGAAGAGCTGCTGGCGGGCAATTTTTCGGGCAAAGCATAGCGATAGCTTACCGTCTTCATTCTCAATGCCCATAAAGTAGAGTTGGTTGTGGGCATCTTTTAGCACCACCTCTTTACTACTGCCGGAGGCAAACTCGTAGGTGCCAACCTTAACCACTTCCAGAGATTGCTCGCGCAGCGCCTGGGGTAGGGAATCGCGGTATTTTAGCGAGAGCATATCGCCAACCAGCAGCTGGCTGGGGCAGTCGAGCTGGCGCTCACTGGCGGGCTTGTTGCGGGAGAAGAGCTTTTTAAGCATGGGTTTTCCAGCACCAGGGCAGTCCCATTAAGGGCTGCCTTAGCGACGTTGACGGTTTATTGGCCAGATTTCTTTTTCAGCCGCTCGAGGACACTACTCGCGCCGCTACTGGCATTGGCGCCGATGCCCGCATCTTTTAATTTGCGGTCGAGGTCATCACTGCCGGCCTCTCCTTCCATCCACTCGCCCGCTTCCATGCGGTCTTCCCAATTGGCCTGCTTCTTTTTGACGCGTTCCAGGGCCTTTGATACGCGGTGCTCGCTGGCATTGGTGGCGGCAAAATTGGTCGACATACTCGAGGTCGCTTTTTGTAACTGCTCAACCGTTTTTATTTTTTCAAGCTCGCGGCCATTTTTCTGAATGACCTTTTCGCGCTGGCGAATCATGCTGTTAATTTTGTTGACCTGGGCACTCAGGGTGCTGTGCTCGGCACCTTTTTCGGCCGCCTCGCTTTCGATTTCAGCAATGCGCTCCGCGACCTCGACGGCGAGGGCTTCATTGCCGGCTTCGAGGGCTTGCATGGCCTTGCTTTCGTAGCTGCCAATATCACTTTCCAGGCTGTTGATTTCACGCTTGAGCTTTATTTCACTGGCTTTGAGCCCGGTCAGGGATTGTTTAGCCTTGCCAATGGCGTCTTGTGCATCGCGAATTTCCTGGCCGAGAATGCGCACGGCATTGGCATCGACAATGGATTCGCCAACTTCACTGGCACCACCGCGTACGGCGGTTAGTATGTTTTTTAAAATACCCATGGTGTATCTCCGTTATAAACAATTGTAGGGCGAGCTGACTGGCCAATTAGAGCAGTAGAGGCTCTATGACCTGCAGTACATCGACGGTGTTTTCAGCTTGCACTTCGAGTTCGTGAACAATGTTTTCGAATAAGGTGTCCAGCGCCATGGCGCCAAATAAAATATAGCTTTCGCCCTGACGGCCGATGGCGCTGAGGGGAATGGCCGGGCTGATTAATAACAGCTCCTCGTTGAGCTCGCTGACTTTGTCGGGCTTTACCTCGCTGACATTGAACAGGGGGGTGACGGCCAGTAATTGCGTATCAGTCTTGACGATGTTGATGGGAAATTCTTCATTGTTGGAACAGATGACTTCCAATACGCCGCTCTCTGCCAGCACGGCATCGAAGCGCGTATCTTCAGCTGTTATGTGGGCGTTAAGTTTAAAGGCGAGTTCATTAAGCGACATGCAAGGCTCCTTGGTAGTATTTACGCCACGCCATAATATGGCATGGCGGCACTGTATGCCATATTATGGCGTTAGTCAAAGGGGTTTTGACCGGGAAAAAAGGCCCCGTCGTGTTGTTTCCAGGCGCGCTGGTGGTATTGGTAGAGTTGGTGCGAGCCGAGGGTATTGATCTTAATGTGCTTCACGTCGGCAAAATAGCGCGGCGAGAACACAAAGGCGGCGAGGATTTGTGGTTTTGATAACCAGTTGGATAGTGGTTTGAGCGCTTTATCACTCAGTGCCTCGCTGGCGGCAATGCGCTGCGAGGCACTGCCGCCGCGCAGAGTGCCGATGGTCCAGCCCCACTCGCCGAAAGTCGGTACATTGGCGTGATATTGCTCGCTGGTAAAGCCCGCTGCCTGGAGGGTTTTGCCGATGGAAATAAAGGCTTGCTGGGTGTGGAAGGGCGAGGTCGACTGGATGCCGATGGCTCCGTCGGCGCTGAGTAATTGCTTTAAGCGCAGATAGAAAAAGGTCGAGTAGACCTTGTTGATGTCGGGGTGGCTGGGGTCAGGCAGGTCGACGATGATGGTGTCGAAATGGCGCCCGGCACTGAGCAGGGCCTCAACTTCCACAAAGGCGTCACCGACGATCACCTCGACCCTTTCGTCCCGAAAGGCGGCGTCATTGAGCTGCAGTAAGCGCGCGGAGATGTTTGCGGGGGCCTCGGGGTCGTCGCCACTAAACAGGGAGATCATCTCACCATCGAGATCGATCAGCGTCACCGCCTCGGGCTGCCAGCGTAGAATGTCGCGCAGGGCCAGGCCGTCGCCGCCGCCAATCACCAATATATTGTCTTGTCGCGCCGAAGCGAGGAGGGGTGGCAGGGTTAAATAGCTGTGATAAATCAGCTCGTCATTGCTCGAAAACTGCAGGCGTCCGTTAATGTAGAGGCTGGTGATTTTGGGCAGCCCGGCACCAATAATGCGCTCGGTCAGGGTGAGGTGCTGGTAGGGGGTGATTTTGGTGTACAGTACTTTGTCCTTAAACAGGGCACGGTGCATATTGTCCATCCATGTTGCGCCGCCGCCGGCGAGTACCGCTAGCAGCACTAGCAGACTGAGATGGGCCGACCACAGCGCTTTGCGTTGGGGCAGGTGGACACGGTATTTGATCAAAAAGGCGATGCCGATAAGCGCGTTGACCAGGGCCGTGCTCAGTGCCGCGACAAGCACCGGCACTTGCAGGCAGAACAGCACCCAGATGGCCGCGCCAATACCGGCGCCAATGTAGTCGGCGCCGTATATGGTGCCCAGGTTATGTTCGAGATGTTGGCCGTGTATCTGCTCGCGAATACGGGCGATAAGGGGTATTTCCATACCAATCATCAAGCCCAGTAGTGCGCCAATGACAAAGGGTGTGGCCTTGGCGATTTTGGCTAGCCCCTGCACCACCTGACCGTCGGTGGTGATGCTGGGGTGCAGGCCGTAGATATCTTGCAGATAGGCGGGGAAGCTAAAGGCCAGAGATATACTCAGGGAGATAATAATTAGTGCCGTGGCGCCGAGGCTGGCGATGCCCCACTCCAGCCAGGCAAAAGCCTTGAAGGGGCAGCGAAACCACTTTGCGAGCAGGGCGCCAAGACCCATGGCGACAATCATCAGGCCGATCATGGCATAGAGCGTCGACTCGAGGGCACCGAGAACACGGCCGGCGTAGTGGGCCATTAAATATTCGTAAATCAGGCCGCAGCCGGCCAGGGTCGCCATCACGGCGATCAGAAAAATATCGTGGAAAATCAGCTCGCGACGGGGCTTTCTTGGCGCTTGTGACGGTGCGGTGCTCACCCTAGGCAAACACCCCGGTGAGCAGCAGGGCGATGGCAATATAAATCACCGCCTCTATGGCGGCAACGCCGATGTTTGCTTGCTCGTCCACTTCTTCGGCGACATTAATATTGTGCAAAATAGCCTTGCGGGCGATCAGTGCCAGCGCGGGCAGCAGCAGGGCCAGGCCTGTGCCGGCACCCAGCCAATAAGCAACGGAGAGCAGGGATTCTGCGGGGTAGTATTCAACCAGGCTAGCACCGGCGGTCATCGCCAGCGCAGTACCGAGCACGTGCCCGGAATAGCGAATCGCCAGGGCGGTGTTACCCGCGACGATGGCCTGTTGCAGGCTCTCACCCTGGTGGCGGCGGCTATAGACGGCGGCGCGCAAGCGAGTGACCAGCAGCAAAATGCACTGGGTGCCAAAAAACAGCATCAGTACCGAGGGCAGGCCGCGCCAGGTTTCATATTCAACCCAGTTCACCGTTGAGCTGATGATCAGGCCGAGGGCTAAAAAGTTGCTGGCCTGAACAAAGCCTGCGGCCAGTTGGTGGTCGGCGATGGCAACCTTGAGGGAGACCTTGTGGAAAAT
>QNFO01000115.1 GCA_003646355.1 Gammaproteobacteria bacterium | reverse complement strand
GTGAGGCCGTGGGCCAACTGGCGCAAAACGTGTTCCGCCGACTGCCCCTGGGCTATTGAGGCCAGGGCCTTGTCGAGTTCCACATCGCGCATTGCACCAAGATTATCGCGAAAGGCGCGAATCGTACCCACCGCTTGCTGGCCGCGCAATTGATTCTTCCAGTTGAGTACGCCCTGCTCAATAATCGTCTCGGCCTGGCCGGCAGCATCTTCTCGATGGCGTAAATTCACCTCAATCACTTCTTTCAGATCATCGACGGTGTATAAATAAACGTCGTCGAGCTGGGCAACCTGGGGCTCAATATCCCGAGGCACGGCGATATCGACCATAAAAATGGGCCGATGTTTACGCTGCTTTAAGGCTGACTCCACCGCACCCTTGCCCAAAATCGGTAACTGGCTAGCAGTGGATGAGATTACGATATCGGCCCGATGTAGGTGCTCGGGAATATCGGATAACAAGATCGCCTCAGCGGAGAATGTTTCCGCCATTTCCTGGGCTCGGGCCAGCGTTCGGTTGGCGACAATAATGTCGCCAACGCCTTGCTCACGCAGATGACGGGCCAAAAGCTCGACTGTTTCGCCGGCACCAATCAACAGCGCACTGACTTCATTCATCGTACTAAAAATACGCTGCGCCAAACTAACCGCTGCATAGGCCACCGACACGGGGTTCTGGCCAATTGCCGTTTCACTGCGTACGCGTTTGGCCGTGGTAAACACACCCTGGAAAGCCTGGGCCAGGAGACCATCTGCCGTACCCGCCTTCTGTGCGACAGCATAGCTCGACTTCATTTGACCGAGTATCTGCGGTTCACCCAGAACCATCGAATCAAGGCCGCTGGCGACTTTCATCATATGCTGCACCGCTTTATCATCTTCAAACACGTAATAACTCGCATCCAAAGCATCGGCGGGTAAGCGATGATGCTCCGCCAGCCACGCCAATAAGGTGCGATGCGTTACATTGCCAGACGCATAAAGCTCAGTGCGATTACAGGTGGACAGTATCGCCAAATTATCCGCACCACTGGCCTCACGGCCTTGTTGCAAGCTCACAATCATTTGATCGGGGGCAAAGGCAACTCGCTCGCGAACGTCGAGACTTGCAGTACGGTGGTTGATTCCTAGGGCAATCAGGGGCATAAAGGACCAATATAGATGTGTTTCACAGTCGCAACTATGAAACTTAACGCTTCACAGTTGTCACAATTATACTCACTACTTTCTACGGCAACAGCCCGGAATTACCCTGCTATGCTCGACAAGCCCTACTTAAGTGGTAAAAACAAGCTCACAAGACCCAAGCTACGAGGTTTATTGTCGGTCGCTGCACTGTTGATATTGACTGCCTGCGCCTCACCCGAGCTCGCACAAAATGCCGACGGTAAAGCCAAAAGCGCACCGAGCGAGCCCTCATCAATCAATCCGGAATACCCCGTTCGGCCCTTTTCTAAAGACACTTTTTACGACTTACTGGTTGCGGAAGTCGCAGGTACGCGCGGCCAACTTGCCCTGGCACTTGAAAATTACCGGCGCCAGGCACTTGCCACTCGCGACCCCGGCGTTATCGCCAGAGCGGTGAGCACGGCTTCTTATCAAAAAAATAATGACGCACTTCAGGAACTTGGGATTTTATGGGCTGAAGTCGAACCCGAGAGCATGCAAGCTCGCAATATGGCCTTTTACGCACAGGCTCAACGCGGAAACTTCAGCCTCGCCTTTGAGCATGCCGAGTTTTTACTGCGCCAAAATAACGGCAAATATATGGTCTTGCTGCCCAGCTATACGGCCGAACTCGACGAAGTGCATCGCCTGCATCTGCTTGAGCAATATATTGCTGGCGAACAAAAGTACCCCGATAGCCGAGACCTATTACTGGGCAAAACCTTGTTACTGGCCCAACTTGCCCGCATCGACGCTGCGCTGGACACGGCTCATCAGATTCTTGCCAAGCACCCTGACGACCAGCCGACCCGCCTCATCGCCTCACAAATTTTGCATAAAGCAGAACGTTACGAGGCATCTATTGACGAGCTAGAGCAGGGCCTAAAGCACTCACCCCAAAGTCAGCAGTTACAGCTGCAGTTAGTCCGCTTTGTGGCCGAGAAAGACCTTCCCCTAGCCATAGAAAAAATGACAGCCCTGGCCGAACAGGAGCCCGACAACGACAAATTCAAACTAGCACTGGCTCTTCTTCACCGCGAAAACCATGATGCCGAGCCCGCCAAAGAGATCTATCGCAGCCTGATCGGCAAGGGGCATTTAACCTCACAGGCCCATTATCAACTTGCTGTGATGGCCGAACAAAGCCAGGAACTTGACGATGCTCTGAAACACTACCGCAGGGTCAGCAGCAACGATTTGTTTTTACAGGCGACGATACGAATTAGCCAAATATTGGCTAACCGCGATCAACTCAACGATGCCCGGCTTTATTTGCATAAGTTGCGTCTGGATCACCCCAATCACACCAGTGCTTTCTACCAGATCGAGAGCCAACTACTGATTGAACAGCAAGGCCATGAAAGCGCTCAAGCCTTGCTCGACGAAGGACTCGCTGAGCATCCCGACAATATTGAGCTGCTGTACAGCCGCTCACTGGTCCACGAAAAACTTGGCAACCTGGCCGCCACTGAAAAAGACCTGCGCGCCATTATTGAGCGCGACACCAACAACGCCTCAGCCCTCAACGCCCTCGGTTATACGCTGGCCAATCGCACCGAACGCTACGATGAGGCTCTTGAACTCATTCAGCGAGCACTGGCCATTAAACCCAATGACCCTGCTATCAGAGACAGTCTCGGCTGGGTGCTTTATAAGCGCGGCGAATACAATGAAGCACTGGGCCATTTGCGTGCGGCGATGAACACCATGCCCGACCCCGAGGTCGCTGCCCACCTGGGTGAGGTATTGTGGGCAACAGGCGAAGAGGAAGAAGCGCGCTCTATCTGGCAGGACGCCATCGACGACAACCCGAGCAGCGAATTTTTGCTCAACACCTTAAAGCGCTTAAATGTCCAACTCTGAATATCCAACTATTAGCGCCATGCTTTAGAATAGCCCGCTCTGAATTGTCAGCACCCAACGCCGATGTCCAACCTGCCAAGACCCAATCCGCCTAAGCCCATTAACCTAAGGCCCATCAACCTAAGGCTCATCAAGCCAAGGGCCAGCGACCGGCCCTCCTTGCCAGCTCTCGGCTTTATCGCCCTGCTTCTATTATTACTCAGTGCCTGTGCGCCGCTACAAAAGCAGCCTGACCCCACCATTCAGCCCACACCTCCTTCCTGGTCGGCACATCAAGCCGAAATGGAGAATATTGATAACTGGCAGATTAAGGGCAAGCTGGCTTATCGCAACAGCGAGGACTCCGGCAGCGCCTGGTTTGACTGGACTCAGCACGGCGACAACTTCACTATTTATTTGAGCGGCCCCTTTGGCGTCGGCACTGTGCAAATCAGTGGCAACGCGCAAGCCATTACCCTCAGCCAGCCGGGAGAAGCTGACATAAGCTCTCGTTCTTCCAGGGCATTAACCCAGCGACTTTTTGGCTGGCAGCTGCCCGTCGAGCAAATGCGCTACTGGGTCAGAGGCATACCCGCCAACGCATCGGGCCGAGCCCTTGAGACCTTCAACAAAGAAGGCCTGCTCGACACACTGCAAGAAGATGGCTGGCAAATTAATATCAATCGTTACCAGGCCGGGCCCCGCGGCCCATTACCGGGTAAAATCAAAGGCCGTAGCGACAAACTGGCTTTTACCTTGCTTTTAAAGGACTGGCGTTTTTCCGACGACGCTCCCAACAACCTGGGAAAAACCTTTCCCCAAACCACCCACTCGATAGATAAAAAGCCGTGACACAAGCCCTACTCAGCCTGCCAGCACCGGCAAAGATCAACCTCTTTCTACATATTACCGGGCGCCGCGCCGACGGTTATCACCAACTGCAAACCCTGTTTCAATTGCTCGACTATGGCGACCAAATCGATTTTCAGCGGCGCGATGATAATAAAATCACCCTCAGCCCTGCTCATCCAACGATTGTCGAAGAAGATAATCTCGTTTTTCGCGCCGCCAAAGCGCTGCAACAATTTGCCCTGACGCAAACTAAACAGCACTACGGTGCCGATATTCACTTGCACAAGCGCCTGCCCCTCGGCGGCGGACTGGGCGGCGGTAGCAGCGATGCAGCGACGACACTGATCGGCCTCAACCAGTTGTGGGGGCTAGGTATCAGCCGTGAACAACTCGCCACGATAGGTCTTAAGTTGGGTGCCGATGTGCCCATTTTCATTCACGGGCGCACCGCCTGGGCGGAGGGAATTGGCGAAATTCTGACCCCGATCGACATGGCCGAGTGCTGGTACCTCGTCCTCGCGCCCAACGCTGAAGTCTCAACACCAAGAATATTCTCACACCAGCAATTGACAAGGGACGCACGCGCAATCACAATACGCGCCTTTCTCGAGCAGGGTGGCAGAAATGATTGCCAACCCATAGCGGAAAAGCTCTACCCTGAGGTAAAAACAGCCCGACAATGGCTGGAGCAATACGCAAATGTTCGAATGACCGGCACCGGTGCCTGTATCTTCGCTTCCTTCGGGAACGAAGCACAAGCACGCAAGGTACTGGCCGATGTTCCGCAACGATGGCAGGCTTTTGTTGCCCGGGGGGTTAACCACTCTCCAGCCTATCCGACCGGCTCATTGAGAAAGAGTTAAGACAAGCTTTATTGGGGCGTGGCCAAGTGGTTAAGGCAACGGGTTTTGATCCCGTCACTCGGAGGTTCGAATCCTCCCGCCCCAGCCATATCTTCCGACCCTCTATGCCCTTCGTGATTTCAGGATACCCCCATGCCCAACTTGATGTTGTTCTCAGGAAATTCTAATCCACAATTGGCAAAGGAAATCGCCGCACACCTCGGTCTTCAAATAGGCGATGCAAAAGTCAGCCATTTTTCCGACGGTGAAATCAGCGTACAAATCAACGATAACGTGCGTGGCCGGGATGTTTTTATCATCCAGCCCACCTGTGCGCCGACTAATAAAAACCTGATGGAACTGATTTTTATTGTCGATGCCATGCGCCGCTCTTCAGCCGGACGCATCACCGCCGTTGTCCCCTACTTCGGCTATGCCCGCCAGGACAGACGCGTGCGTTCAGCGCGAGTACCGATCAGCGCCAAGGTTGTTGCCGACATGATCAACAACGTCGGTGTGAACCGCGTTTTGACCGTCGATCTACACGCCGAGCAAATTCAGGGCTTTTTCGACTGCGCAGTCGACAACGTCTACGGCT
>QNFO01000114.1 GCA_003646355.1 Gammaproteobacteria bacterium | reverse complement strand
TGCCCTGTGGCCTTTTTCAAATAGCGAAACAGAAGGGTTTCTAAATTATTAAAATCTGTTTTGTGTTCTACCGTTTTACTTCTATTACGGAGTTTCTTGGTCAGTACTTCATCGAGGGTTGTTTCAGTCGGGAAGGTTTTCCTAATGTTTTCTATCCAGACATCGCCGGGTTGAGCTCGGTTTTCTAAGGTCGGTGTGTAGTATTCACGCATGGATTTTGCTCTGGGTTTATTGCTTTACAGCTATCTAATAGGGGTGCCGCTTAAATTGTTTATCGGCTGATACAGATACAACTAGGTTTTGTTGATGTTGAGGAAACCATCTTTGTAGAGTAAGTCGGCGATATCGGCCTGTTGCTCAGCTTCGGGGTCAAAACCCAGGGCTTTAACCCAGGAGCGTTCGCGCAATTCAATGGATTTAAAGAAAGGCTTCATTAATGCTTCAAAGGCAGTGCGCAGCTCGGCTGACATTTCTGGCTGCTGCTGAATAAACTCGCACAGCAATTCTTTCATGACCTCGTTACTGCCACGAATAAACTTATAGGGGCGTAAATGGGTGGGGTCGTCCACTTTATCGCTAGTAAAATGCTCGGTGACTTTAGTAGTCGTTTCGACAATAGACTCAGGCGCTGAAAAGCTTTCGTTGAGCAGCTCATTAACGTCTGTTAATACGCGTTTGTATTCCTGGTTTTCCAGTAATTCATAGTGGAAGGCTTTATCTTGAATAAGGCCGAGAAAACCAAGGGAGGCGGCGACAATACCAGCCTGCTCCTGGGCGAAGCGGTCGGTCAGGTTAGGCATGACAACTTCTTCAATGGTTTTTTTCATGCCGGATAAAAACTGTTCTATTTCAGGACTCATGACACTGGGTTTTCCCGTTGATTATTTTAGTTTGCACGCACAGTAGAGTTGTTCACCCCTGCCTGTATTAAGTGCAGGCAGGGGTGAATAGCGATTCTTATTTGAGTTTATCGTTGACAGTTTCTTTACAAAGATCCTGTACTTCACCCCAGCCGATAACGCCCTGCATATCCCAGCGGCACAGTGACTGAACCAGGTACATAAGAGGCCACGCCATCCAGGGGTTGGAGGTCATTGGTGTGCCCGTAAACTTGTGAACCTTGCCGCGAATATCTTCGACTTCCAGTTCGAAAAACTGGTGCAGATAGCCATTGCGACGTATTTTTCCGGTGCCACGTTTCAGGCCGTAAACCTTGTCGCCCTCACGCACATAGCCGTGGACGATGGCGGGGTAGGTATCGATGTTTTTTGGATCTACCAGATACAGGCAGTGGATGCTCATATCGTTTTCGAAGTTGGCGTTCATCCAGCAAAAGTTTTTCAGTTTCTTTTCATCGCGCAGGCCCCAGCTGTGATCCATGCTGGCTACGCAGTCCACATTATAGGTGTTGCCGTTAATGCTCAGTGAGCCAGTAACGCGGCCGCTTTGGTCCCAGTGCCCGGCATAGGCGTTATCACTAATGACATCGCCGGACTGGTGCTGGTTGGCGAGGGGATCCATATCGGGATCATGAATGTCGTAGGGCGCCATCAGGCCTTCATATTTAACGTCGAGGCTCACGCCTTCGCCGCCGTCGTAGCGAATGTGGTAGTCCATGACTGGCTTGGTGCATTTTATTTTGAGGCCGTTTTCCAGCTCATAGTCATCAAGATTGCCTTTGGGCATGGGCAGGAAAACGTGGCAGTCGTCGAACAGTACTTCGTGGGGCGTGTTAGAGATGCCATCGGTAATGTGTATGCTTGACAGAACAGAGCCGAGGTTGGCTCGGGTTTGTACATAAACGCCAACCATGATGTTTTCTTCAGGGACGTAAAATCCGAAATAATTGGTTTCCGCCCAACTGTAGTGGTCAGATGTGGGCGTATGGAAGTACATGTCATTATCTTTTATCACGGATTTTTCCCTTTGGTGTTGTCGATGTTGGTTGTCTTACGCGTGTTCTGTACTGCTCGTTCTATTATTTCTAGTTATTGCTTATATAATCTTTGACCATACCTGTATCATAAACCGAATAGTTGTAGCGGGGTCAAGGGAAAGCTGATTTTTATCGTTTTTAATAGCTTGGGTAGGGGCCAGGCTCGAATCTTATCTGTCCACTGGGCAATAAACTGACTTATCATCACTGGATATATTCGTTACCCTGTTGCCTGAAAAATAAAAATGTAATGACGGATTTTATAAATTTCTATGACATTAATAATTAAGAGGAAGCAGGCTCTATGACACGTTTTGTGCCTATTGGGAAAACTATGAACCTCCGCCACATGGGCGGTTATGACACTGACAATGCACGTAAAACGAAGGAGAACTATCTCTATCGTTCCGGCTTTTTACACTTTACCGGCGATCAGGATTTGGAGAAGTTTGAATCTTTGGGCATCAGCACCATCTATGATTTTCGCAGCCCTATGGAGCGCGTTAAAAATGACCTGCAGGTTGGCGATAGCATTGAGGTTGTCGAGCTAGGCATGTTGGTGGCCAGTGTTGAAAACCTCTGGGACATGCTGATGAAAGAGGGCTTGAACCCCGAGGGCGCAGAAAAAATCATGGGTGATCGCTACCGTGAGTTGACTGAAGAAGAAGTGCCGGGTTATCGAAAAATGTTCGATCACATGATGGAAAGTGAGGGCGGCATTCTGGTGATGTGCTCCTTCGGCAAAGACCGTGCGGGTATCGCCTCGGCTTTGTTGCTCAGTGCCCTCGGTGTTAAGCCTGAGTTGATTGAGCAGGACTATCTGCTGTCATCCGAAGCCTATGCTGACAAAGCCCTGGCTATCGGCAAGTTTGAGCAGTTTTTCAATTCCGAAGGGCTCTCCGTCGATGAGAGCATTGTTGTGCCCATTCTCGATGCCCGCACCAAATACCTGGCCACTGCCTGGCAGGTAATGCGAGAGAAGTCGGGCTCGCTGGATAACTTTATGCGAGAAGAGCTGGGTATTGATCAGGCGGCGAAAGATTATTTACAAAAACGTTTTACGTTGTAACTAAGGCCGCTTTTATTTAGGGCTACGCTTAAAAAAATAAATACAAATAGGTGAAATAATGATTGAAGCCAACGACGATAAGCGCCATCAGCCTGATACTGACGACCAACCGTGGGGCGAGAGTTGGTACTTTAATTTTTACGATCCTAAAAACCGTGTCGGCATGTTTACTCGTATGGGGCTTTATCCCAACAAGGGCGTGGCCAATATGGCGGTGTTGGTGGTGGCCGATGGGCGTGAAGTCTATAACCGTGCCTGGCATAACCTGCCTCTGCCTGAGGGCGATATCGATACGGGTATTTCACTGGGCGGGGTGACTTATCGCGCCAATGAAATGCTGAAAAGCTATTCCCTGTCTTTTGCCGATGAGTTGACTCCGCTCAGCTTTGACTTGTGCTGGGAAGCGCTAATGCCGCCTCATGATTCGATGGAGGGTTTGCAGCTCAACGCGGCTACCAGCTTCCATCTTGAACAGGCCGGTAAAATAACGGGCACGATGAAATTTCGTGATAGCGAGTGGCAGATCGATGGCGTCGGTAATCGAGATCACTCCATCGGCGTTAGAAACTGGGCCGCCTTTACCCATCACGAGTTGGCCTGGCCAGTCTTTGAAGATGGTACGGCACTGGGTCTTTTGCGTATCTATTTTGAGGGCGGCGGCTCTGCCGATCTCTGTTGGGCCTATGTCGATGGCGCTATTGAGACTTTAAGTCTTGAGGACTTTTCTATCACCTTGAATGACGAGGGCAGGGCGCTTTCTGCCAAGGTGGCAGCGGTTGACGGCCAGGGTCGACGTTACGAGATTGACTGTATTCGCCAGGCCGTGGTGCACTGGCCCTTCGATGCCTATGTGCTGAATGAAGGTGCCTTCGAATTCCGCCTCGGCGATGGTCGTGTTGGTTATGGCTTGCTCGAATTGGGCTGTCGCCTGGGTGCAAATTAAAGGGTGATGACGGGAAATTGTGGGGGCTGCGAAAAAGCCCCTGTTTTATAGACTGAAAATCACAATAAATAGCCGCAAAGTAGTAAACAAACCTTGTAAATTACGAGGCTCGCTGCTACATTGTGCGCCCTTCGTAGCAGGCACGTAGCTCAGTTGGTTAGAGCACCACCTTGACATGGTGGGGGTCGGTGGTTCGAATCCACTCGTGCCTACCAATTATTTTGGTAGCAACACCCTTAAAAGTAATTCTTCCGGGTCATCTATGGCTCTGGTGTTTGCTAAGTTGTTATCACGTAAGCAAGTGGCCTTTAGTAGGGGTCACCACTGAGATTAAGGAAAGCAAGATGCCGCTTATTACCCTTCCTGATGGTAGTCAACGTAGTTTTGACGCCGCCGTCACTCTTCATGATGTTGCTCTCGATATTGGTCCCGGCTTAGCCAAGGCTGCCCTTGCTGGCAAGGTCAACGGCTTTGTTGTCGATACCTCCTTTTTGATTGAGCACGACTCCGATGTCGCCATCATCACCGAGAGAGATGAAGAGGGCCTTGAGGTTATTCGCCACTCCTGCGCCCACCTGATGGCTCAGGCAGTTAAAACCCTGTACCCCGAAGCTCAGGTCACCATCGGACCGGTTATTGATGATGGCTTCTATTACGACTTCGCCTACGAGCGACCCTTTACGCCCGAAGACTTGCTGGCCATCGAGAAAAAGATGAAAGAGCTGAGTTCGGCCAGCCTCGAAGTAACGCGACAGGTTAAGAGCCGCGATGAAGCCGTCGAGTTTTTTCGTGGCCTTGGTGAAGACTACAAAGCGGCGATTATCGAATCCATCCCCAGCGATGAAGACCTCTCACTTTATACTCAGGGTGAATTTACCGATTTGTGCCGTGGCCCCCACGTGCCAAATACCAGCAAAATTAAAGCCTTTAAGCTGACCAAAGTGGCCGGTGCCTATTGGCGCGGTGATTCTAACAATGAAATGCTGCAGCGTATTTACGGCACCGCCTGGGCCAACAAGAAAGAACTCAAGGCCTACCTGCACCGTATAGAAGAAGCCGAAAAGCGTGATCACCGTAAAATCGCCAAGAAGCTAGATCTTTTCCATATTCAGGAAGAAGCGCCGGGCATGGTGTTTTGGCACCCCCGTGGCTGGACTGTTTATACCCAGATTGAAGAATATATGCGTAGTGCTCAGCGCGCTGCCGGTTATAGCGAAATTCGCACCCCGCAGTTAGTCGACTACTCCTTGTGGGAGCGCTCGGGCCACGCCGATAAATTTGGCGATGACATGTTTGCGCTGCATATTGATGAGCGTGACTTCGCGGTCAAGCCAATGAACTGCCCCTGCCATATCCAGG
>QNFO01000113.1 GCA_003646355.1 Gammaproteobacteria bacterium | reverse complement strand
TGGCTGCGAGCATTTTCCATTTTTCAGAATATAGCATCGCCGAGGCAAAATCGTTTATGGCTGAGCAAGGGATAGAAGTGCGTTTATAGTAATAATCTGAATGGCGTATCGCGCATTTTGTCCTGGAGACACCAGGCAGCATCAACGCTGGATCAATACCTACAAGCCTTTTCTATTAAAAGAAAAGCACAGTTCGCGTTAAATTTTAGCGATTAGCTTGTTGCTACGCTACTAAAGACAGCTAGTGTATTAGTGCGTTGCCAGCAGCTTTAATATAGAAGGCGTTGCCTGATTAACAAACTGAATGTAGTCCGTTACGGCCTGCGCTGCCAGCTCTTTGGAGTCATAGGGACCCAAAGTTGCGCCTTCTCGAGTGATAAAGTACCAATAATCAGAGAGCTTGAAGTAGCGGTTGCTGCGCACTTGAGCGGAAGATGCACTCGTTGGATCACTTTCCCTAGTGATGTAAGCAATATTATTCATAATCACAGACCTGTGAAGTGTCGAGGCTAATGGGTTGTTACATGGCTCCTTGCCTTTTTAACGCTAAGCTATCTCTTTCTTGGCGTCGATCAGTCCTTTTGCTAAAGAATTGAATCAGCCTCGAACTTTATAGTTTAGTTTGCCTTTAATGTAAAGAGTAGCAGGTCAATAATCAGTTGACGAGCCGCTGCTTTGACAGGATGGCGAGGCCTTTTAGTAAGTTTAAAGCCTCAACCAGCTGATAGTCTTTAATATCTGTGCGATGTTTTGGTGCCTTGGTTGCAGGGTCTTTTGTCGCGCCCTGGCTAAGGTGCCCGCTTAAATCGGCTTCCTTGATGCTCGGCCGTTGACTCGTCGATGACTTGAGCTCGGCGCGTTCCACCCAGATATCCGGCTGTATCCCCTCTGCCTGAATTGAGCGGCCCGCAGGGGTGAAGTATCGCGCTGTGGTGAGCTTGATTGCGCGGCCATCGCTGAGTGGCAGGATATTCTGTACCGAGCCCTTACCGAAACTGCCCGTGCCCATAATAACGCCGCGATGGTGATCCTGAATGGCGCCGGCAACAATCTCAGACGCAGAGGCCGTACCGCCGTTAATCAAGATAACCAGTGGCGTGTCTTTTAATAGCTCCCCGGCCTGTGCGGAAAAGCGCGTGTTGGACGATGGTGCTCGACCCTCGGTATAGACCACCAGACCGCCATCTAGCATGGCATCGGCCACCTCTACTGAAGCGGGCAGTAAACCGCCGGGGTTATTGCGAAGGTCTAAAACCAGGCCTTTAAGGGGGTTCTTTTCTTTTAAAAGTGCTTCGATACTTTGGCGAAACTCTTTACCCGTATTGGCCTGGAATTGGGCAATGCGGATATAGCCAAAGCCTTCTTCGAGAATCTTGTGGCGTACGCTGGTGGTTTTGATAATGTCCCTGATGACAGTGATTATCAGTGGGCTGTCGACATTATCCCGCGCTATGGTCAGTGTCAGTGGCGTGCCTTTGTCGCCGCGCATGATTTCCAGAGACTCTTCCAGACTCATGCCCTGCACAGCATGGCTATCGAGTTTGACGATGAGGTCGCCAGCCTCTATTCCTGCGCGTGATGCGGGGGTGTCGTCGATGGGCGAGATGACTTTAATAAAGCCGCCCTCCATGCCGACCTCGATACCGATGCCGCCGAACTCGCCGCTGGTGTTTTCTTGAAGATCTTTATACGATTCTTTTTTTAAAAAAGCGGAGTGGGGGTCGAGCTCGCCAAGCAAGCCGGTAATGGCATTTTCTATTAAGGTTTTATCGTCGATTTCTTCGACATAGGCGGAGCGGATTTGCTCAAAAACTTGAGCGAACAATTGCAGCTCTTCAATAGGCAGGCGCGCATCTTCGGCGGCATCATCAGCCCAGAGATGAGTCGGGCTAAGCAGCGATAGCAGTAGTCCGCATTGCGCTAGAGAGCGAGTGAATCTATTCATTATTCTTGTCCTGGGCGAAATGCTCTTCGGATGTGGTTGTCAGTGTAGCGTAATTCAATGTCGTTAAGCGCGGGGCTTAAGCCACCGTTTGGGGTCAACGGCCTTACCTTTGCGGCGGATTTCAAAATATAAAGCGCTGCGCTCCAGGCCGCCGGTATTGCCGACTTTGGCAATGACTTCCCCCGGTTGAACCCATTCGCCGGTTTCTTTTAATAGCACCTGATTGTGGGCGTAGAGGCTGAGGTAATTGTCGCCGTGGTCGACAATGACAAGTAGACCCTGGCCTCGCAAGTAGTCGGAAAAAACCACGCGGCCATGGTGAATGGCTTTCACGGGACTGGCATTTCTGGCGTTAAGCAGCCAGCCGTGCCACTTTAGATGTGAGCCGCGAGCTGAGCCAAAGCTGTGGCCGACTCGGCCCTTTACTGGCCATGGCAGTTTGCCGCGGCGCTGACTAAAGGGTTGGCTGTCAGGAATGTTTAAATTCTGCACATGAACTTGTAAGGCCTGGATAATGCTTTCGAGCTGCTGGCGCTCCAGATTGAGTTTTGTAATCTGGCTCTTTTCATTATTAATTTGTTTGCGTGAGTTTTTCAGCAGGGCATTGCGCTGCTTAATTTCGACCTTCAATGTTTGGTGAATAGCCTGTAACTCAGTCCTTTTGTTCGAGAGGATGTTTTGCTTACTTAAAAGTGTTTGTTCGACATCGTCCAGTTCGCGGATGGTGTTTTGGTAGTCTTCGAGAATTTTGCTGCGGGCTTTAACAATGTACTCGTAGTACTTTAATGTACGGCCCAGTTCTTCGGGGTTCTCCATATTAAGGAGTACTTTTAGCGGCTCTTCTCGCCCCAGCCTGTAGGCGGCAGAGAGTTCCTGGGCAACTTGCCCCGCCTGGCGACGGCGTTGGCCATCAAGCTGTTCTTTCTGGGCATAGAGTTTGCTCAGTTCTTTGCCCAGCAGGCGTATGTCTTTATCGAGCCCCAGTACCCGGCGGCGGGTTTCTGCTGTTTTAAGCTCTATTTCCCGGAGGTGGGCGGCAGACTTATCGTGTTTGGTGCGAGTAACGCGTAACTTTTTTTGCAGTTGGGATATATCATTGCTCAGTGCGTTCAGCTTGGCCTGCTCACCCTTGGCAAAAAGCGGCGGGCTGAAGGCTAGCGCTGTGAATATCGACAGCGCTATGAGCCATATAGGCGGTTTTGGCATGAGCTTATTGTGCAGAGCTTTGACTCGCTTTATCGACACTACACAGTAGTGAGTGGCCGGTCATTTCAGTGGGCTGGGCGAGGCCCATCAGCTCAAGAATGGTCGGTGCGATATCGGCGAGAGAGCCGTCAGTATCCAGCTGTAGCTGTTTGTTGCCAACGTAGATCAGCGGTACCGGGTCGATGGTGTGAGAGGTGAGTATCTGCCCCGTTTGTGCATCGAGCATGTTTTCGACGTTGCCGTGGTCGGCGGTAATCAGGCAGTCGCCGCCGACTTCATTGACTGCTTCGAGAACTTTGCTGACACAGGCATCCAGGGTTTCAACGGCTTTGATAGCCGCACTGAAAACACCGGTGTGCCCAACCATATCGCCATTGGCGAAGTTGCAGATGATTGCGTCGTATTGCCCGCCGGTGATGGCAGCGATGAGATTGTCAGTGACCTCAAGGGCGCTCATCTCGGGTTTTAAGTCGTAAGTGGCGACGTCGGGCGAGGGGATCAATGTGCGCTCTTCACCCGGATAGCAGTCTTCACGACCACCGCTAAAGAAGAAAGTAACGTGGGCGTATTTTTCGGTTTCGGCGATTCTGAGTTGCGTCTTGCCCTGGGCGGCAAGGTATTCACCGAGGCCGTTGACCAGGGTTTGCGGTGGAAACGCGATGTGGGTGTTGAGTTCAGCGGCGTACTGAGTGCTGGAGACAAACTCGGCAAGCTGGGGGTGAGCCGGCCGGGGGAATTCGCTGAAACTGGCATCGACGAAGACCCTGCTCAGTTGGCGGGCGCGGTCGGGGCGGAAATTGATAAAGATCACGCTGTCGCCATCGCTAATACTGACCGGGCTTTCATCCTCTGCTTTGATTTGTGTCGGGCTCACGAACTCATCATTTTCATCACGGGCATAAGCCTGTTCCAGTGCATCCAGTGCATTGGCACTGCAGTGCTCCGCTTTGGCTTCGGTGAGCAGGCGATAGACGGGTTCGATGCGATCCCAGCGCTGGTCTCTGTCCATTGCATAATAACGCCCACTGACGGAAGCGATGCGGCCGATATTGAGCGCGTTGAATTTATCCGTGACTTTCTCGATGGACGCTTTGGCGCTGCGGGGAGGTGTATCTCGACCATCGAGAAAAGCGTGCAGATAAACCTCTTTGGCACTGCGCTGGGCAGCCATGTCAATCAGTGCCAGTAGGTGGTCTTCGTGGCTGTGCACGCCGCCGGGTGATAGCAGGCCGAAAATGTGCAGTTTTTTACCGCTGTCGACGACTTTGTCGATGGCCTCGCAGTAGGCCGAATTGGAAAAAAAACTACCGTCGTCGATGGCTTTGTTAATACGGCTTAAATTTTGGTAGACAACGCGTCCGGCACCGAGCGTCATGTGGCCAACTTCTGAATTGCCCATTTGCCCCGCTGGCAGACCCACTCGCTCGCCAGAGCAGTGCACCAGGGTTTTGGCCTCACCCTGCCATAGCTTGTCCCAGGTGGGGGTGTTGGCGCTATAAATAGCATTGGCCTCAGTCGATTCGCTATACCCCCAACCGTCGAGAATGAGTAGTACCAGGGGTGCTTTTTGTTTGTTCATAATCGATTGCTTGGCCTGAGGTCTGTTGCAAAAATGGGCGCTGAAGGGCATTTTTTGGTGGGGGTTTTTGTTGGTGCAAATAGTACTCGCTCGGCACCACAAAGGCTATTTGATCCGCCGGCAAATAACGTCGTTTGGTCAATTTTTGAGGGGGGTTCAGGCTGCTGTCGGCAGGGCAACTTGTGTATACTACGCCGGAAATTATTAGCGGCCCCTGTTTAGGGAAGGTATTTGTAACGTGAGCTTTTTTGTTTTTATTAGTGAGCAATGGATCTTGGTCAGCGCCTTACTGGTGTTGATTTATGTTTTCGCTTTTAGCGAGCAGAAAAAGGCGGGTAAACAGCTTTCTGTTCACGAGCTAACCCGTCTGCTAAATGGTGACGAAGCGGTGCTGATCGACCTGCGCGATAGCAAAGAGTACGCCGCTGGCTGCATTACCGGTGCAATTAATATCCCGAGTGCAAAGCTGGACGGGCGCATTTCTGAACTGGAAAAATACCGTACGAAAAAAATTGTGCTGGTTGACAAGATTGGCCAACAATCTGCCCCTGCCGGGCGCAAATTACGCCAGGCGGGCTACGATGTGCAGCGCCTGCGCGGCGGTATGG
>QNFO01000112.1 GCA_003646355.1 Gammaproteobacteria bacterium | reverse complement strand
CCCTGCCCGGCCACCGGGTGCATGCTGTGCGCGGCATTGCCCAACAACAATAAATGACTGCGTACCTGTTCTGCGGCGATGATTTTTTTCACCGGGAAACACTGGCGATAATCGACCTCGAGTGCCGTGCCCGCCCGACTGCCCAGCTGCTCGTTAAGGCTGACAATAAAGCCTTCGGCCGAGACCGCTTGCATCGCCTCGGCCTGCTCGGCTGGTAGCGTCCAAACCAGTGAAACCCGTTTTTCGCCCTCACCCGACAGCGGCAATAGCGCTATAGCACCGTCGCCGGTAAAACGTTCATGGGCTAGACCCGCATGAGCCTCAGCCATGGTTAAATTGGCAACCATCGCCACCCGTTGATAATCATAACTGCGATAAGTAATACCCAGCTTTTCCGCTAGTGCGCGATGCTCGCCACCGGCAATAACCACCAGGTCAGCCAGGCATTCGCCCTGCTCAAGGATCAAGCTCATGCCGCCGCGTCGCGGTTTAATCAGCGATGGGGCAGAAGATTGAATACGCGTGATATTGGGGAATGTCGGGAGGGCTTGCTCAAACACCTCGGCCAAATGTGCATTCTCAACAACATGGCCGTAAGCACGAAGCTTTTGCTCACTGGCATTCAAGCTGGCCGAACCGAGGTGACCCCGGTCGGAAACATCAATCGCCGTGATGGCTGCAGTATTCGCTTCCAGATCAGACCAGAGGCCCATGGTTTGCAGGACATCGACAGTACTGGCCGAGAGGGCCGATGCGCGATGGTCCGGCTCAGTTGCTGGGGCTTGGGTATCGATTAGCAGGATATTCCACTGACGCTGTTCGCGGGCCAGCAGCAAGGCGAGACAGGAGCCGCTTAAACCAGCCCCGACAATGGCAAAGTGCCAATGTTGATTAAGAACTCCACTCATGGAAGTAGCTCGAAGGATTGATCAATTGAGGATTTGGGTAATAGTTGAAACTATACGCGGCGAGCGCCCTTTCGTCGCCTAAATCTCCTACTTTTCATCAAAAACGGGGCCGAAGCCCCGTGTTGTATCTTGTTCAAGTCGCCTGGTAAAAGGCTAAATATCGACTCAGCTAGTAATGCTCTCTGCCCCGGCCTGGGCCTGCTTAATATGGGACAGGTTGTCTTTCGCCAAATGCATGCTGGCTTCAACCAAGCGACTCAAGCCTTCCACGGAATTATTGAGTTCGCTTGAAGCTTCAGATGCAGTACCGTTCATTTCTTCAATCGCCACTGCAGTGTCACCAACTTTACTAACGACACCAATAATCCCCTG
This sequence comes from Gammaproteobacteria bacterium, assembly GCA_003646355.1. Next base: position 4,059 of record QNFO01000112.1, on the reverse strand, counting down.
GCTTGCCTCATTCATTCTTTGCGAGATATCGCCAGTGCTCGCCGATTGCTGCTGGGCAGCTTCAGCGATGCCGCTAACAATTTCATTAACCTGAGTGATTACAGCCCTGACCTCATCCATCGATACCACGCTACTTTGTATCGCATCGTGAATGATATCGATCTTCTGTTTAATATCAGTATTAGCGACGTTGGTTTGGGTCGCGAGCTCTTTCACTTCGCTAGCAACAACAGCAAAACCCTGACCCGCATCGCCGGCTCGTGCCGCTTCAATGGTGGCGTTGAGTGCTAATAGCTTGGTTTGATCAGATACTTCGGTAATCGTATTGGTCACTTTCATGATTTCCGCAGCCGCCGCTTCCAGACCGGCAAACAGCCCCGAGGCTTCTTCAACATTGGTCACTGCCCGAGCTGTAATATCACAGGCCACCTGCGTTTTAGAGGCAATTTCGCTCGCCGCCACAGAAAGATCGCTAGCGGTTTTCGATACGGCATTAACGTTGTCCTGGGAGCTATCGGCGTGCTGGGTAATATCGATAACTTGAGAGGAAAGCTCTTCCATAGCGTTAGCCATGGCACTTAGCCTTTTATTCAAAGCCCGCGCATTTTTTAATTCAGCCTCGCCTTCATTCTTAAAAGAGTCAACGAGTTGCTTGCCCTGAGCCAAGGCAGTACTGAGATCACCCTGTAAAGTTGCAACCAGGGTCGAGGTATTGCTGGCCGATTCGCCAAACCTTAGTCGGACTTTTTCGACCAGCTCTGCAAGTTCAGAATCTGGCGCCGTTGCGGACGCGCTTAAGTCACCAGCGGCTAATTTGCGCAATACGGCCATGGCCGCTGGATCTGGCTCGCTATTTATTACGGGAGGTATATTTACACTGGCCTGATTGGCATCTGCTGCTGGCTTGCTATCGGCTTCGCTGGCTGTCTCATTCTTTTTATTGAACAGGCCCATGATCGTCTAATCTCCGTAGATTGCGGTTTTCATTCTCCAACCCGACGGCCATTTTGACCAATCACCTGAGGCGAGAAACACCAAGACCGACGACAGTACTCCTTCCTAAGCCTTTCCTCTCACCGAGAGCGAGCAATTGTGAATTGACGCACACAGAAAAAGACAGAAACCTTAATCAGCCATCAAAGCTTCAATCTCTGCCACGGTTTTAGGCACACCTGAGGTCAACACTTCCGTACCCTTACGGGTGATCGCCACGTCATCTTCAATTCGCACGCCAATACCCCGCCATTTTTTGGCGACCTTTTTACAATCAGGGGCGATATAAATGCCGGGCTCGATAGTCATCACCATCCCCGGCTCAAGTAAACGCCACTCGCCATGGACTTTGTAATCACCTACATCATGAACATCCATGCCCAGCCAATGACCGGCCCGGTGCATGTAAAACTCACTATAAGCGCTGGCGGCAATTAACTTTTTGACGCTGCCTTTGAGCAAACCCAGCTTAACCAGACCTGCTGTAATAACCTGAACAGTCGCTTGATGGGGAGCATCCCAATGATTACCCGCCTGTGCCGCTTCAATACCCGCCAACTGTGCTTTTAATACGAGTTCATAAATCGCTTTTTGTTCGGGACTGAAACGCCCGTTCACCGGGAAGGTTCGCGTAATGTCCGCTGCGTAGTGTTGGTATTCACAACCGGCATCAATCAGCACCAAATCTCCATCGTTGAGCGGCTGATTATTTTCTACGTAATGCAGAATGCAGGCGTTGTCGCCGCCCCCAACGATGGATGTATAGGCGGGAAAACTGGCTCCCTCCATGGCGAAAGTATGTTCAATTTCGGCCTGCAATTGATATTCGTTAAGACCGGGTTTGGACGCGCGCATAGCGCGGCAGTGGGCTTCGGCGGAGATCTTTGCCGCCTTGCGCATTAACTTCAGTTCAGCCGGTTTTTTAAACAGGCGATTTTCATGGAGCAAGTGATCAAGATCGACAAATTCGCCAGGGGGGACAGCACCCGTGCGCGCTTTGGCGCGAATGCTGTTAACCCACTCCATTAAATGCTGATCAAATTCTTTGTCTTTACCAATCGCAGAATAAACTTTGCTTTTACCCTCCAGTAAACCGGGCAAAATATCATCCATATCGGTAATAGGGAAAGCATCATCAGCACCGTATTGTTCACAAGCACCCTCAGGCCCGGCACGATAACCGTCCCAGGTTTCTCGCTCTCTATCGCGCTCGCGGCAAAATAAAACACACTGGCCCTGCGTGCGGCCGGGGATTAACACCAGTACCGCTTCCGGCTCGGGAAAACCACACAGGTAGTAGAAGTCACTGTCCTGACGATAGGGGTATAGCGTGTCTCGGCTGCGGGTACGTTCCGGCGCTGCGGGGACAATAGCGATGGCATCTTTGCCAATCATTGCCATTAACTCTTTTCGCCGACGGGCAAATTCATTACTGCTAATCATCACAGCCTCTTAAGATAGATAGTAGAACAAGCACACAGGAGTAAATTTGGCACAGCATTTTATTCCATGCGTTCTATAGCGGCAGATTGTCCCGCCATTGCAAGGAGAGGATCTTCTCACGGAATTGCCCGCCACCCAAGAGCAGGCAGAGGTGCGCCGATAGATAGTCTTTCTGTTACCCTGACGCTATAAAATATTTACCAGGATTTAACAATGTCGACAGCCGATCTTTACGATGAATTCGAGCAGATGGTACGCGGAGAAATACTCACCATGCCCCGCGATGAGTTTCGCCAACGCTGCGATGAAGACGATAAAATTATCTACTTAAATATTGCGCGACAAATCGCCAAACAAAACCGCTGCGACCTGGTTATTCATGAGGAGGCGCTTGAGTTTATCTGCCCACCCCCGTAAAGACTGAAACGTCTCGTAGAGAAAACAGAGGCGCGTAAACTGCACGACGCCCCTTAACACGGGCTTATAAAATTAAGAATTAAGGAATTTTTCACGCAGCAATTCGCTGATTGCTGCATTTTGCTGGTCATTAAAATGAATACGAACAACGCCGTTTTCATTGTCAATAACGCGAGCCTTAAGCGCCGCATGGTCTCCCACACGTAAACCCAGCTCGTCACTCTTTTGTACTGTCGAGCGAACCGTTATTGCAGCACCCGTACGGCTAATATTTTGCACATGGCCCAGGAACGTTTCGCCCATGCTCTCAATTTCACAGGGCGCCGGTGACGCCGTTTCATGACGCGTATTTTCACGACGATTAAAGGCCTCGTAATGTCGAAGATTGGTCAAAATTGTTGCCACTTTACTCGATAAAGACTGAGTAGCTTCAGCAACACCGTTAGACTCACCAGTAACTTGCTCAACTAACAAGCGACAATCGTTTGTTTTTGTCGCCACATCAACAATATTGCCCGATGACTTTTTCGTTGCCTGAGCAGCTTCATGAATATTATGGCTAATCTCACGCGTGGCGGTCAGTTGTTTTTCAGCAGCGCTGGCAACTATTTTTGAAATCTCACTTGATTCATGGACGGACAAACCAATTTTTTCTATTGCCCCCGCGGTTTCAATTGCCATCTGCTGAATACTGGTAATTTGTGTATCAACACGCCCCGTTGCATGGGCCGTTTGACTGGCGAGATCTTTCACTTCAGAGGCAACAACAGCAAAGCCCTTCCCAGCCTCTCCCGCTCGTGCAGCTTCAATCGTTGCATTAAGTGCTAGCAGATTCGTTTGCCCGGCGATCTCTTTAATAACATTGGCAATGTCACTAATCTCCTCCACCGCATTAGCCAGCTCATTGACAATAACCGTAGTTTTTTCAACCTCCCTCTCAGCATCAACTGTTGCCTTCAGAGAGTTTTCAGATTGTTGAGAAATTTCTTGCGCCGAAGCTGACATGCCTTCTACCGCTGAGGCGCAAGACTCAACATTGCGAGCGGTATTATTTGATAATTCAACAACTGTGTTCGTCTGTTGCCCAACATCTTCCAGGTTGACCGACATTTCTTCTGTTTTGGCCCGCATGGTTTTACTACTGATCTGGACATGATCAACCGCTGTTTTAACCTCAGATTCAAGGTTGTCAGCGAGTTGAGACAT
>QNFO01000111.1 GCA_003646355.1 Gammaproteobacteria bacterium | reverse complement strand
CCCTTTGTTTTTACTGGCAGTATGGTATTATCCCCGCCCTCAGAAGCGGGCTGCCAGTTTCCCTCGTCTTTAAGTGCTTTATATAAGACGTTCCGGCTAAACTTTCTGAAGTGTTAAATATCACCTAATCACTAACGTGGTTCTGGGTTTTCTCAATGCAGAGTCAACCGGGGATTCCGGATTAGTGTTGATAAAAAATAAGCACTGGCCAGTTAATTAGGCCGGTACAGTTTCTGGTGAGGTGGCCGAGTGGCCGAAGGCGCTCCCCTGCTAAGGGAGTATATCTTGATCGGTATCGAGGGTTCGAATCCCTCCCTCACCGCCATAAGCACAAACCCCATTGCCTAATAGGCGGTGGGGTTTTTTGCTTTCTGGGTGTGGGATAATTGGCTTTGAGACCCGTCCAGGGCTTTTTATATCTGTAGAAAACAGTGCGGGTTTTGTTTTTTGTAGTGAATTAAAATCTTAACTTGTTCAAGTAATTCCAAGCATTTCCTCCGCATGGGAGCGTGTCTTCGCAGTGATCTTCTCGCCCCCGAGCATGCGGGCGATTTCTTCAATACGCTCTTTCTTATCTAAAGCAACAAGGCTGCTTTGATTCGACTTTTCACCCTTTTGTTTTTTAGCCAATAAGTGGTGATGGGCGCAGCTGGCAACCTGTGGCAGGTGGGAAATACAGATCACCTGGCCGCTGTCGCCAAGTTCGCGCAGCAGTTTGCCGACGGTCTCTGCCGTGGCGCCACCAATGCCGACGTCGACTTCATCAAAAACCAGCACGGGTATGGTGGAGTTGTGGGCGGCTACGACTTGAATCGCCAGGCTGACTCGCGACAGTTCGCCACCCGATGCCACCTTGTTGAGAGAGCGGTGCTCCTGTCCGGGGTTGGTGCTGATCAGTAGCTCAACACTTTCAAGGCCTTTTTGACTGTAATTACCGGCGAGAGGTGTGAGCGCGATTTGTAGGCTGGCATCGGCCATCGCCAGTGCCTGCAGCTGTTGATTAATCTTCTGCTCAAATTGTTTGGCGGCTTTCTTTCTTGCGGCAGAGAGTTTTTTGGCTTTGCTTTGATAGCTGTCAGCTAGTGCTTTCACTCGCTCGGTGAGGGCGTCTGCATCGTTGTCATCGGCAGAGAGGCTGGCAAGCTCAGTGCTTAATTGCTCGCCAAGTTCCGGCAGTTCGTTAGCTTTTACTTTGTGCTTGCGGGCCAGTTGATAGGCGGTGGAGAGTCTATCTTCAACCAATTGTAGTCGGGCGGGGTCTGGCTCTACCTGACTGATATACGCCTGCAATTCGCCCAGCGCTTCTTCAACTTGAATGTGGGCACTGTTTAGCATTGAAAGCGCCTCTTTCAGGGCTGGGCTGTTTTGCTCCATGGCGCCAAGTAGCTGGCTGGCGCGGCTCAGGGCGGGTAAAACGGTCAGCTCCGACGCAACCTCGCCATCGCACAAAGCGAGTACCTGATGCGTGTCGATGAGGATGGTGTCGGCATTGGCCAGCAGTGATTGTTCTCGCTCGAGGGCTTCCACTTCACCGGCTTGTAGGTCTAGCTCATTGAGTTCCTGTGATTGAAAGGTGAGCAGGTCTTTACGTGCCAGGGTTTCATCGGCGCGCTGTTCGATTTCTTCCAGCCGAACCTGAGCCTGATGCCAGCTTTTGTAGTCTTCGCCGACCTGCTTAAGCAGCTTTTGATGGCCGCCAAACTCGTCGAGCAGGGTGCGTTGATGCTCTTTCGAGAGCAGTGATTGATGCTCGTGCTGGTGGTGGATGTCGATCAGCAGGGTGCCCAGCGTGCGCAGCTGAGTCATGGTGGCCGGTTGGCCGTTGATATAACCCCGAGAGCGGCCGTCGCGGGTCAGTATGCGACGCAGCAGGCAATCATCGACGTTGTCGAGGTCGTTGTCGGCCAGCCATTGCGTCGCTGGCGACGCGTTTTCCACGGCAAAGCTGGCACAGACTTCTGCGCGTTCGGCGCCGCTGCGAATGCGGTCCGTATCGCCGCGATCGCCAAGGGCTAAACCCAGGGCGTCAAGTACCAGTGACTTGCCCGCGCCCGTTTCGCCAGTAATGGTGGTCAGGCCAGAGTCGAACTCCACGTCCATAGATTCGACCAGGGTGAACTGTTTAATCGTAAGAGCTGTCAGCAATGCAAGTGTCGCCAATGATTAGAATCAAGCGCAGTTATACCGAAGAGTTACCGTTAATTGCAATTGTCTATTTGAAAGTCGCCTTGAAAGCACTTTTTTCGACCCAATATAGCCGGAGAAGTCATTATTGAGGTTTGGCAAAACGTGACCACTGAAGAGCATGAAAACCAGGGTTCAGAGCAAGAGCCAGAAGAGCTGTTAGAGCAAGAATCGACAGCTGAAAATGAAGAGGGTGCCATCGAGCTTGACGCCGCCGCTTTAAACGAAGCGCTGCAGCAAGCGAAGGATCAAACTCTGCGCACACAGGCCGAGATGCAAAATCTACGTCGCCGGGTAGACCGCGATGTTGAGAATGCCCACAAGTTTGCCTTAGAAAAGTTTGTTGGCGAGTTGTTGCCCGTAGTCGATAATCTTGAGCGTGCACTGACTGCCATTGCTAGTGATGACGAAAACTTGTCAGCGGCGCAAGAGGGTATAGAGCTGACCCTGAAAAGTTTCCTCGGTGTGCTCGAAGGCCACAAAGTGAAGCAGGTCGAACCCACGGGCGAGCATTTTAATCCCGATTTCCACCAGGCTATCTCAATGGTGCCCAACCCCGATGTGGCGGCAAATACGGTGATGGAGGTCTTTCAAAAGGGCTATACCCTGAATGATCGTCTGGTCAGACCGGCCATGGTGGTGGTCTCAAAGGGCGCTGAATAGAGAATTACTCAGTCGCAGGGTTGAATTTATCAATCCTGGGACAATATATAAGCGCATAGCAACGCTGTACATGAAATAACGAAATTAACGAATAGCGGTTTGGAGAAAACAGGCATGGGCAAGATTATCGGAATTGATTTAGGCACAACTAACTCTTGTGTGTCAGTAATGGAGGGCGACAAGCCCAAAGTTATCGAGAACTCTGAAGGCGGTCGTACAACGCCTTCCGTTGTCGCCTATACAGCAGAGGGTGAAACACTGGTCGGCCAGGCGGCAAAACGCCAGTCGGTCACCAACCCCACGAAAACACTGTTTGCCGTCAAGCGTTTGATCGGTCGTCGTTTTGAAGACGACGTGGTACAGAAAGATATCGCCATGGTGCCCTACACTATCGCCAAGGCTGACAACGGTGATGCCTGGGTTGAGATTGATGGCGAGAAAAAAGCACCGCCACAGATTTCTGCCGAAGTTCTCAGCAAAATGAAAAAGACCGCTGAAGACTATCTTGGCGAAAGCGTTACAGAGGCGGTGATCACGGTTCCCGCTTACTTTAACGACTCCCAGCGTCAGGCGACCAAAGATGCCGGCAAGCTGGCGGGCCTTGAAGTTAAGCGCATTATCAACGAGCCAACAGCAGCTGCACTGGCCTACGGTATGGACAAGGCCACGGGCGACCAGGTGATTGCTGTTTATGACCTCGGTGGTGGTACTTTCGATATCTCGATTATTGAAATTGCTGATGTCGATGGCGAGACCCAGTTTGAAGTGCTGGCGACCAACGGTGACACCTTCCTCGGTGGTGAAGATTTCGACATGCGTTTAATCGAATATCTTGCCGACGAATTCAAGAAAGACAACTCGGTTGACCTTAAAGGTGACCCGCTGGCCATGCAGCGTTTGAAGGAAGCGGCAGAGAGCGCGAAAATTGCCCTGTCCTCGGCGCAACAAACCGAAGTTAACCTGCCCTATATTACGGCCGATGCGACAGGCCCCAAGCACTTGGTGGTGAAGTTGACTCAATCTAAATTAGAGTCACTGGTTGAAGATCTGGTTGATCGCTCACTGGAGCCCTTAAAAACAGCCCTGAAAGATGCCAGCATGTCCGTATCGGATATTGACGATGTGATTTTGGTCGGTGGCCAGACACGTATGCCGCTGGTGCAAAAGAAAGTCACAGACTTCTTTGGTAAAGAGCCGCGTCGCGATGTCAATCCCGATGAAGCTGTTGCCGTGGGTGCCGCGATTCAGGGTGCCGTATTGTCGGGTGATGTTACCGACGTACTGTTGCTGGACGTAACGCCACTGACCCTGGGTATCGAAACCATGGGTGGAGTTGCCACGCCGGTAATTGAGAAGAACACCACTATCCCAACTAATAAGTCGCAGATTTTCTCCACCGCTGATGACAATCAGGGCGCTGTGACCATCCATGTTGTACAGGGTGAGCGCAAGCAAGCGGCGAGCAATAAATCACTGGGTCGTTTTGACCTGGCCGATATTCCGCCCGCCCCACGCGGTGTGCCACAAATTGAAGTGTCTTTTGACATCGACGCCAACGGTATTTTGAACGTATCGGCGAAGGACAAGGCAACGGGCAAAGAGCAGTCCATCATCATTAAGGCTAGCTCGGGTTTGTCCGATGAAGAAATCGAGCAAATGGTTCAAGATGCCGAGGCTAATGCCGACAGCGATCGCAAGTTTGAAGAGTTAGCTCAGTCGCGCAATACCGCCGATGGCCTCGCTCATGCGGCGCAGAAAACTCTCGACGAAGCTGGCGACAAAGCCACTGACGAAGAGAAAGGCCAGATCGAAGCCGCTATTAAAGACGTCGAAGAAGCGGTTAAAGGTGACGATAAAGAAGCCATTGAAACTGCGGCTGCGAAACTATCTGAAGTCTCGGGTGGCCTGGCGCAGAAGATGTACGCCGAAGCTGAGCAGGCACAAGCGGGTGCTGAAGCTGGCGGCGAAGCGGCTGACGACGGCGAAGATGTTGTCGATGCCGAGTTTGAAGAGGTCGATGAAAAAGACGCAAAATAGCCGTCTGTTCGGGTGAAATAACCCGGCTTTAGGTACCGCCACAAAACGCAGGTTTAAGCCCCTGCGTTTTGTGCTAAGTGGCGCAGTTACAAATCGGCGCAGAAATAAATTGATGAGTGAATTATGGCGAAGCGGGATTACTACGAAATACTAGGCGTATCGAAAGACGAAGATGCGAAGGCCATTAAAAAAGCCTATCGCCGAGTCGCGATGAAACATCACCCGGATAGAAACCCGGATGATGAAAGCGCCGAGGAAAAGTTTAAAGAGGCCAGCGAAGCCTACGAAGTATTGTCCGATGAGGACAAGCGCGCCGCGTATGATCGTTACGGCCACGAAGGTGTTAATGCCCAGGCCGGAGCCGGTGGTTTTGGTGATGTCTTCGGTGATGTTTTCGGCGATATCTTTGGCGGCGGTGGCCGTGGTCGAGGCCCGGCGCGTGGTGCCGATTTACGTTACGACCTGCAGCTCGATCT